>DMNE01000262.1 GCA_003453735.1 Nitrospiraceae bacterium
AAATCACCGGAACACCCTGCTTTGGCATAAAGCAGTATATCAGGTAAGGCGACTCAGTGTCTAGTTATTTAAGGGACAGAACACTAGCATATTTTGTTATAAAAATATCAACAGTTGCGAACCCTTTTTGGAGGGAATCGGGACAGGGGTTCGGTATCGGACCGGAACGATCGACAAAACGTAAGCGAGACTTCTCTTGAAATTTCTTTAACGCCCCTACTCACGTAGTATTGACTTTCCTGCGTCAAAGGTACACACTCTAAGCAAGAGCAAGAAATGAATGTGTGCATGAACCCGGAGATCAAGATAGAAGGGAGCATGGGAAATTGACAAGGGGACATGGATGGTAACAGAGTTCTTGAAGCAGAGGGGGGAAAGACCTTGGGCTTTGAGGTCGAGGGAACGTTAAGCCTTAGAGAGCCCGACGTGCTGGATGTGGTGAGCAAGCCCCTCTATAAAGAATGGGGAAGCCTAAAGCATTCGCCGGGGCGATCATAGTGAATATTGGCCTCGTACACCTCTTAGCCCAAGGCACAAAGAGGTGCCAAAGTGATCACCGGGTTTATCGCTGGCGTGAGGGAATAATTGGGAAGTGGCAACCTGTGCCCTTTTCTTGTCTTTTTCAATGGAAGATGAGGGGAACTGAGCGGGAATGGCTTCAATGAGCGGTATTGAAGAAACAATCCTTATTGTCGATGATGACCCCAGTGTTATCGAATATGCTACTTCATTGCTGAAATCTCACAACTATTCCGCTATTGGCTGCAGGAGCGCAGATGAAGCGATGGCCTATTTGCAAGATAACCCGGTTGCCATAGTGGTGACCGATATTAAGATGCCGAACATCTCGGGGCTTGACCTGCTCTCAGAAATGCATGAATATGATCCTGAGATGCCGATAATCCTCATGACTGCGTATGCAGACTTGGACATAGCCATAGAAGCGGTAGAAAAGGGCGCTTTTCAATTGATCAGGAAGCCTTTTCAAGGTCTGACTTTTCTCCGTGCCGTGGAGAGGGCGATGAAATATTACAGGCTCGTTGAGCAGGAAAAGAATTACAAAACAACGCTTGAAAACACGATTCTTCATAAGACCCGAGAATTGGCAGACATTGCAATGATGGCAAAAAAAATGAGCACAGAGGTCATACAGCGTTTAGCAGCAGTTGCCGAATTCCGGGATGCCTACACAGGCGCGCATATTTCGAGAATCGGCCTCTACGCAAAAGAAATTGCTAAGGCCGTAGAGATGAACGAGGATTTTATTGAGAAAATAGCCGTGGCAAGCTCATTACATGACATAGGGAAAATAGGTATCGCCGATGATATACTTTTGAAAAAGGGCCCTCTTACCAGAGAAGAGTTTATCATTATGAAAGAGCATACTACCATAGGCTCTAAAATACTTGCGGATTCGCCCCACCCACTCATTCAGATAGGTAGTTCCATTGCCTTGAGCCACCATGAAAGATGGGAAGGGAGCGGATATCCTCAAGGGCTAGAGGGCAGAGACATACCGATAGAGGGACGCATTGTTAATCTGGTTGACCAATATGATGCGCTGAGGAGCGAAAGACCCTATAAACAGCCTTTTACCCACCAGGAAGCTTTCAAGGTGCTCACCCAAGGAGACGAAAGGACAGATCCCAAACACTTTGACCCTGAGGTATTGGATGCATTTAGGGAAATAGCCCCNNCTTTGTTTCGGTGACCACTCAGCAAGTTCTTGAGATCATCAAGCATCTGGATATGAAAGATTATATGATGAGACGGTGACACTGAGGTATGGCAGGCGCTCTGCGAGAAGCAGGGCGACGTATTTGTTCATGGTTTTAGGAACGGCTACCTGAATTAACAGACCGATGACGCATAACTCAATGCGCAAGACAACACCAGCGCCTTAGATTAGGCCGAAATCCTTCAGGGTTTTCTCAAGGTTATTCTTGTTCACCTCAGACATCTCGCAGAGGGGAAGACGAAATTCTTCCTTGATCCTTCCCATCATGGCTAAGGCCGTCTTCGCGGGTATAGGATTAGTCTCTATGAACATTGCATGATTGATCGGCTCAAGCCTGAAGTGGACCTCTCTGGCATCTCCATACCTGGCTTCTTCCCAGAGCCTGCACATGTCGGATACCATCCGGGGTGCAACATTGGCCGAAACGGATATCACTCCCTCGCCTCCCAAAGCAAGGAGGGGCAGGGTGGTAAAGTCATCACCGGATAAAATCGTGATGCGATTTCTGCACAATCTGATGACCTCACTCACCTGTTTCATGTCACCGGTAGCCTCTTTAATGGCAACAATATTCTTAACCTCGGCGAGCCTTGCAACGGTGGAGGGCAGGATGTTTACTGCGGTCCTTCCCGGGACATTATAGAGGACAATTGGGATATCGACATTCTCTGCCACCATCTTATAATGCCGGTAGAGGCCTTCCTGTGTCGGCTTGTTGTAGTAAGGCGAAACGAGAAGCGCAGCATCTGCTCCCAGTTTCTTAGCTTTTTTGGTTATCATGATCGTCTCATCAGTGGCGTTGGCACCTGTCCCTGCAATAACTGGAATCCTATGGTTGACTGCATCGACCGTTATCTCGATGACCCGGTAATGTTCGTCATAGTCCAGCGTGGCGGATTCTCCTGTCGTACCACAAGGGACGATCGCATTCGTACCGCTGGAGATATGCCATTCAATAAGGTCACCAAGGGCCTTCTCATCGATCTTGCCATTTTTAAAAGGCGTGACAATCGCTACTATGGAGCCTTTGAACATGCTGTCCTCCTCTTTGATACTTTGCACATGAGCGTGCTTTTTTTTTCAGTTTCATATGAACTGAACTAAAACCGATATCGCTCGGCGGTCTCCAAGGTGCAGATAAGAATCCGCGCCTCATCGTCCAAAGCGTCGACGAACCTAAGCATATTGCCCAGTTCCGATATAGAGGGTCTGTTTTTAACAGTCCCTCTCAACTCTTCATTCTCTCTCTCCCAGTTCGATTTCTCCTCTGAACACTTCTGTGGCTGGGCCAGTCATCGAGACATGATTATCCCTAGACCACTCGATGAATAAGTCTCCGCCCTTGAGGTGGACCGTAACCTGCTTGCCGGTAAGACTTTTAAGATTCGCTGCGACTGCAACAGCAGACGCCCCTGTGCCGCAGGCCATCGTCTCCCCCGAGCCACGTTCCCAGACGCGCATCTTTATCTCAGCGGGGTTCAAGACTTCGATGAACTCCACATTTGTTCTTTTGGGAAAGATGTGGTGGTTCTCTATCATCGGACCATAGTATGCTACAGGGAAGGTTGAAACGTTCTCAACCACGATGACCGCATGGGGATTGCCCATCGAAACGCAGGTGATTTTGAACAGTGTATCATCGATTACAAGAGGATGGTCAATAATACTGCCTTGTTCTCCCGGCAGGTCTACCGGTATCTTGTCCTGATCGAGGATCGGCTCCCCCATATCAACCTTCACCAGCCCATCACTTTTCTCTGGCTTTATGATGCCCGCAAGGGTCTCGATCCTGATAATTTTTTTATCAGAGAGCCCTCTTTCCCAAATAAACTTTGCAAAACACCTAATGCCGTTGCCGCACATCTCAACTTCGCTTCCGTCAGCATTGAATATCATCATCCTGAAGTCGGCTTTGCTGGAGGAACAAAGGAGCAGGAGCTGGTCCGCACCGATGCCGAGTCGCCTGTTACAAAGTATCCTGGCAAGCCCAGCCATATTGAAACGCCCAAACAGGTCTACGGTCCTGCTGTCTACAACAACAAAATCATGNNACCTCGCTGCCGTCAGCATTGACGATCCGCATCAGGAAGTCGGCGAGCACTGAAGGATAGAGGAGGAGAAGCTGGTCAGCGCCGATGCCAAGCCTTCTATGGCAGAACCTCTGAGCGATTGCAGAGACATCAGCAAGGTTGATCTCCCTGCAATCTATGAGGATGAAATCGTTGCCCAGTCCGTGCATTTTGGTGAATGGTATTCTCATAACACGCTCATATAAAGTCGGGAATATGTTCTCCCCGGATAAGGTCATAGCACGTTTCTCTTCTGCGGATCAGCGAATGCTCTTTACCTTTTACCATCACCTCTGCTGACCGGGGCCTGCTGTTATACCGTGAACTCATGGAATAACCGTATGCTCCTGCTGACATTACCGCAATGAATTCTCCCCGTTTCAGAGCGGGCAATTCCCTGTCTTTTGCGAGGAAATCACCTGATTCGCAGATCGGACCGACAACGTCGGCGCATATGGTCTTCCTCACCGTCTTTTCAAGAGGCTGTATATGGTGATATGCGCCGTAAAGAGATGGTCTCATGAGATCGTTCATACCCGCATCTATGATCACAAAGTATTTTTCGGCCCTCTTTTTCAGATACAACACCTGAGAGACGAGGATCCCCGCGTTGCCAACGATAGATCTTCCGGGCTCTAAAATAAGCGTGACGTTTCTTCCCTTGAGCATGGGGATAAGACTCTTTGCCAGATCCTGGGGGAGAGGAGGATCTTCGTCTTTATAGGTGATGCCGAGACCACCGCCGATATCAAGATAGCGTACCTGAATGCCACGGCCTTGCAATGCATCCATGAGGAGGAGCACTTTTTTTAGGGCATCTACAAAGGGAGAGACCTTTGTGATCTGTGAGCCTATATGTTTGTGAATGCCGATAATCTTTGTGTTCTTAAGGTTCTGAGCAAGTTTGTAGTATTCCAATGCCTCTTCGATGGGAATCCCGAATTTATTTTTTTTCAGTCCTGTAGCTATGTAAGCATGAGTGCCGGGATCAACATCCGGGTTAACCCTGAGTGCAATAGGCGCTTTGACCTTCATGGTTCCGGCAAGCCTGTCGATCTCTATGAGTTCGTCGCCGGACTCGACGTTGAACATCAATATTCGAGACTTAAGGGCATAGCGGATTTCTCCCTCTGTTTTTCCGACACCCGCGTAAACGATTTTCTTCGACGGTATCTTTGCCCGTAAAGCCCTGAAGAGTTCTCCCCCGGAGACAACGTCGGCTCCCCCGCCATTGTTTGCGATTAGCCTCAGGACAGAGGCATTCGTATTTGCCTTGAGTGCAAAACAAACGATATGCGGGACGCGATCAAAGGCATCGCGGTAGGCAAGAAAGTGTTTGAGGAGCGTTGTGTAGCTGTAAATATATAGCGGCGTGCCATACGTTTCGGCAAGCTTTTTTACAGGGACTTCCTCAGCATATAACTCGCCGTTTCGATAGGTAAATAAATGCATGAAGGCTCTCCGTGTAATAGTTATCGTATGTGTCTTTTCAGTCCAAGAGTAAATATTATAACTCAGGAGTATAGAATAAACAATTATCCCAATCTCCGAAATCCCGGAAGACGCCAAGGGCAATCACAGGGACGAACATTATCTCGGAGAGAGTACAAGAGGGTGAAATGAAGACAAGGAATCCGATCGGACCGAAATAAGGGTTAATAGCTGTTCATATTTTTATAACAAAATATGATAGTATTTAGACAGGAAGATAAACGTATGGGCAAAGCAGCAGGGGACATATAAGTCGCCGTATACCCGGCTCTGTAGCAGACGCTTTGCGAAAAAATGGGCGAAGTATGCAATCGAGGCAGCTACAGGTGAATGATATGGGAGAGCAGTACCGTGCCTATCAAAGTCGTCTATCCGTTTCTCCGGAGGAAGACATGGTTCTTGCCAGATACGGCTGTCTTTTTGGCAAAGCCGAGAGG
>DMNE01000306.1 GCA_003453735.1 Nitrospiraceae bacterium
CTGTCTTCTCTTACACTCCTTTACACTCCTTCAAGCCGGAAAACAGTGATATGATATTTCCAATAACCCTCGATCTGTATAGGGAAACAGCTGTCAAGCCCTGTTTCGATCTCAGACAAAGAATATCTCACGCCTCACGTTTTGCACGTGATGTGCCCGTCGTCAATCCAATAGCCCCTTTTTGACACGTAGCAACTCCGGCATGCATCGAGGAAGGAAATGACTTTATCATGAATCTTGAGAACAAAAAAGTTTATATTCTTTCCGTGATATCGATACGCAAAAATAACGGGCTTTCTGATCGAAGTCTCTGCCATGAATAACCACTTCCGAGCCCTTGAACGAAGGTTCCGGATAAACAGGCAGTCTTGAGCATGATACGAAAAAGAAAACGACGAGAAAGAAATACAAACCGATTGTATTTCGCGTCTTCTATGAGAAAAACTTCTTAGTTGCCATTTTCCTTCCTTTTTTTGCTTTACCATAATCTTCTTCTGAGCTGATACTACTGAATCCCTACAGGGTGAACCTAGAAGCTGAACTTCGTTAGGTTGACACTGCCAAAGGTGTTTGCTATTCTCAGCTATATGAGATTGATCTCGACAACGGTTCTCTTCAGTTTGTTTCTTTTGCTATGCTCATATTTTTCAAGCGCCTGCTCGAGAAAAAAGATTCGCTGTGTTCCTAGTACATTGCGATGACAAAGCGTCTTTTTGCGTAAATTCTTTCAAGAAAAAAGAGTCGTATGAAACCCATTCGTTTGTCTCTGATTGTGGAAATTTTTCTGCTCGCAGGCGTTGCAAATGCCACCCACATACACAGTGAGGGGCAAGAAGCAGGAAAGTCAGCATTCACCAAGCACTTTCAGGAGAGCCTTTTCAAGATCGCCGAAAAGGGAGAGTTCGGCATCGAAATTCCACTCGATGAAAAGGAGTACAAGATAGGAAAGAACGTCATCGGCATCGTGATACACAATGCGCACGATGAAGATGTGGTAGGTGCAGATATCAAGTTTACTGAGGTAATGCCCGATGGCCAGGTCATAGCCCCGGCACCGGTCGTGACGGATAAGGGTAACGGGCTTTATACGGTTGCAAACCTCGATCTCAAGCGGGAAGGGAAATGGGAACTCAAGGTGACCGTGAGCAAGAAATCCGTAGAAGACAGTGCACTTTTTCTTTTTCCAGATATCCTGAAAAAGCGTATTCCCGCAGGGAAATACAGGGTGGAAAGCGGTGACATAAAGGATAAAAGTGCTGGGTAGTCTTCGGTGTTGACAATGCACTGCCCTTTATAATAAACTTCCATCGTTACCCTGAACTCTCCAAGAGAAGGAAAACAGTATGCCTTTAAGATAGCCCCGTGAGGCTAAAAGGCAAAGGAGGCAGCGTGAGCTGCGCGATATGCTGCGATACAACTCACCTTCCCCACGATCGATGGGGAAGGTTTTTTTATGTCTGAATCTATGGCCCGGGAACTTCTGAATAATAAAGAGATCGATAGGGCCATAACGAGGATGGCCCACGAGATCATCGAGAAGAATAAAGGTACCGAAAACCTTTGTCTTGTGGGGATTCAACGCGGGGGGGTACACCTTGCAAAGAGACTCTCCGAGAACATGAAGGACATCGAGCACGCAGAAATCCTCATTGGTTCCCTTGATATAGCCCTCTACCGGGATGACCTGAACATACGGAAGGAACATCCCCTGGTCAGGAAGACCGACGTGCCGTGCGACATAAACGGGAAGAAGGTTGTCCTTGTGGACGATGTCCTTTTTACAGGACGTTCCATACGGGCTGCCATGGACGCGCTTATGGATCTTGGCAGACCATCCTCAATCCAGCTTGCGGTCTTGATCGACAGAGGTCACAGGGAATTACCGGTTAAGGCCGATTATGTTGGGAAGAATGTCCCGACCGCAGTAGATGAAGAGGTGCAGGTGCAGCTGAAAGAGGAAGGAACAGAGGACAGGGTGATCATCGTCCGGCCTTCGCAGGATTGATTGTATGCCCATAATCCAGAGCCTCAAATCAAAGGATCTGCTCGGTGTCAAAGACCTGAGTCAGGATGAGATACACCTCATCCTCGAAACCGCTACCGGTTTTAAGGAAGTCCTGGGAAGGGATATCAAAAAAGTCCCTGCACTGCGAGGCAAGACTGTGGTAAATCTCTTTTTTGAACCGTCCACAAGGACGAAAACCTCCTTTGAGCTCGCTGAGAAGAGACTAAGTACTGATGTGCTAAACTTCTCCGTACCTACGAGCAGCGTTGTGAAAGGTGAAAGCCTCTTCGATACGATAAAAACCATTGAAGCGTATGGTGTGGATTTCGTTGTGATACGCCATTCATCTAGTGGCGCCCCAGATTTTATTGCGCGGCATGTTAGGGCATCTGTTATTAATGCTGGGGACGGAGTGCATGAACATCCGACCCAGGCGCTCCTCGACGCATTCACCATACGGGAGAGGAAAGGCTTTTTCCCCGGGCTTGAGGTAGCAATCGTGGGTGACATACTGCACAGCAGAGTGGCAAAATCGAATATGCAGTCCCTCTCAATGCTCGGCGCAAAGGTACGGCTTATCGGGCCGCCGACGCTCATGCCGCCGCATGTCCCCGAGGGTGTCCGTGTATTTTATGACATGGACAAAGGACTGAAGGATGTAGATGTCATTATGATGCTGAGGATCCAGATGGAACGCCAGGGGAAGGGGTTTTTCCCTTCAACACAGGAATATTACAGATACTGGGGATTGAATCTCAGGAGACTAAACAGTGCAAAAAAAGACGCTATTGTGATGCACCCTGGACCCATGAACCGAGGCATAGAGATCACTTCTGAGGTTGCTGACTCTCCGCAATCTGTAATCCTTGATCAGGTTACCAATGGTATAGCGGTGAGGATGGCAGTGCTGTATCTGCTTGCCGCTGAGAGGGCGTGAGTTTGAAAGGACTCCGAAAAGCATGAAGATCCTCATCAAGAATGGTCATATTATAGACCCGGCTCAGGCAATCGACGGGATAGGGGATATCGTCATCGAGGGCCGAAAGATTAAAGAAGTCAGATGCCAAGAAACGCTTCCCCCCCTCACTCAGGCGAGTGAAAGGGATAATAACTCAGAATTGCGGACTATCGATGCTGCGGGGATGTTCGTTCTTCCTGGTCTTGTCGATATGCACACGCATTTGAGGGAACCGGGGTTTGAATACAAAGAGAAGATTTGCACAGGGACGCTGGCAGCTGTGAAAGGCGGCTTTACCTCTGTCTGCTGCATGCCGAACACTAACCCGGTCAATGACAATGAGACCGTAACGGAGTTTATCCTTAGAAAGACATATGCGGAAGGCGCATGTTTTGTATATCCCATCGGCGCGATTACCAAGGGTCAGAGAGGTGAAGAACTCGCCGAGATGGGGATGATGAAGGAGGCCGGCTGCGTGGCTTTTTCAGATGACGGGCGTCCTGTTATGAACAGCCTCGTCATGAGAAGGGCGCTGGAATATTCAAAGATGCTTCATGTCCCGATTATCTCCCATAGTGAAGATACGAGTCTCTCTGACAGCGGCGTGATGAATGAGGGCACGATGTCCTCACTGTTGGGACTGAGGGGCATCCCTGATGCTGCTGAGGAAGTGATGATCGCGAGGGACATTATCCTGTCGAAGCTGACTGGCGGCAGACTTCATGTTGCCCATGCATCAACGCGAGGCTCTGTTGAATTGATCCGGAGGGCAAAGGCCGAAGGGCTATCAGTTACGGCAGAAACATGCCCTCACTATTTCAGCATTACCGAGGATATGGTCAATGGATATAATACCAATGCCAAGGTGAATCCGCCATTAAGAACTCAGCAAGACGTTGAAGCCGTGAAGGAGGGGTTAAAGGATGGTACAATCGATGTGATAGCGACAGACCATGCGCCGCATCACAGGGATGAAAAACTGCAGGAATTTGACAAGGCTCCGTCCGGCATATCGGGAATCGAGACAGCTGTTTCCTTAAGTCTCAGACTTGTTACAGAAGGTGTTTTAACGATGTCGCAGCTTGTTGAACGGATGGCGTTTAACCCTGCCCGGATATTAGGGATAGAAAAAGGCACGTTAATGGCAGGGTCTGATGCAGATGTGGTCTTAGTTGACGCCAAGAAAGACTTTAGGATCGACTCCGAGAAGTTTCTTTCAATGGGCAAAAATACCCCCTTT
>DMNE01000386.1 GCA_003453735.1 Nitrospiraceae bacterium
CCCGGCAATCCATGTTACCGCCTCAGTATGGATGGGATGTGCGGCAAAAAGCATGGCCACTAGAATAAGGAGCAGAAAGGTATACGAGAGGCACTGAGGCCCTCTTCTCCTTCAGGAAGCTCCGTATGATCAGAAATACAAGAGCTGACACACCACAATGAAAAAGAATGTTGACCAGATGAAAACCCCAGGGTTTCAGGCCAAAGAGATAATAATTGACCATATAAAGAACGTGCATGAGGGGCCTGTAGTAATTCGAGATAATTGGCCCTGTCTGGAAACTCCAAACACTCTCGGAGAATATCGTCGGTATATTCCTTATATCCCTGATCCATGGATTCTTCAGTATCTGGTCCATATCGTCATACACAAAATCGCCGGAAAGGGCAGTGAAATAAATCGAGAATGAAAAGAGCACGATGACGAGCACAGGAAGAAGCCAGGTCGTTCTTAAGGCAGGATCATTAGAATCATTTGACTCGTTTGCCGAATGCGTTTTATCCGGTGCGACAGGCTTATGGCAAGCGCTTTTACTCTTCACAAGTTTCACCACAATCTATTTTCCACCTACTTAACTCCAGCGATAAGTGATTATAGCAGAATTAAGGCGGAGATTCGGTATTCGTTCCTGGGCGTACAGAATGTCGCTGAGGCTGTGCCTCTGCGACATTTATTATCGCCCGTAACTAACACAGGTCGAAATTTGCCCTGTGTTTGGTTCCGCCAGCAACCCTGGCGTAATCATGACCTCCGGCTGTGCGATGTACAGGAAGCTATACGTAACAAACGCATTTCGTTACCACGTCGATTTGCACTGTCCATGTCGAACTCTGCATTTTCGGTGAGGGCCCTTCGAACAGGTTTCGTCCCAGTTCTAATAAGAAACAACGGCAACAACTACATCCAGCAAGTCGCAATAATCACGGGAAGCTCTAATGCTGATTTCAGTCGCTGCATTTCATTTTTGAATCCGCAAAAGACTCTCGCTACCGCATTGAAAGAGGTACATTGAAGAATTTTGATGAAAATCGGGGATATCTGCTATTATAAATGCATGTTTCAGGCAGCCATTTACTTATAATATGAATATTATCATTACCCCATTTTCTTCAGCAGGTGTCTTCATGGCAAGGAAAAAGCCTGTTGAGCAGTTACTTAAAATAGTTAAGATTTTGAAGGTGGCAGAAGCTTGAAGACGATACCATCAACACGGGAGACGACCCTATTGATATTGATAAGGAGATAACTATGAAGACGAAACTACTAAGCATCATCGAAAGCCTCGGTATATTGTGTATCGGTGTGGCGCTGATGGCCGCACTTGGATACGCGGAATCCGGAGCTACGGAGCCGGTACTGGGAGGTTCAAATACCCCCGCAACCGGAGCTGCGGGCGGCGCCACTTCAGAGGGAGCCAGCAGCCAGCTCGAGCACTGCGATGAATCGCTCGGTACGATGGCCGTCGTGGAAGACCAGACTGCGCCGTGGTATGGGCAACTAGGACAGTATAAGCTCGGCTCCACTGTTCCTGTACTTCGTATGATGATCCAGCAGTCGAACTGTTTTGTTGTGGTCGAACGCGGCCGGGCGATGAACAACATGATGCAAGAGCGTGCACTGGAGCAGAGCGGCGAGATGCGCGAGGGCAGCGGCTTCGGTAAAGGACAGCTTGTAGCCGCCGATTATACCATGAGCCCGTCAATTACTTTCAGTCAGAAAGGCACCGGAGGGGTGGGTGGCGCTCTGGGTGGATTGTTCGGCAGAGTAGCGGGTGTCGTGGCGGGCGGCCTGAAGTCGAACGAGGCTTCCACTACGCTGCTTTTGATCGACAACCGCTCCGGTGTTCAACTAGCTGCAGCGGAGGGGAGCGCGAAGAACTTCGATTTCAATCTGGTTGGAGGGATGTTCGGCGGTGGGGCAGGCGGTGGCGCGGGCGCTTACACCAGTACGCCAGAGGGAAAGATTCTCACAGCCGCCTTCATGGATTCCTACAACAAACTGGTCAGGGCGGTGCGTAACTACAAGCCCCAAAGCGTTAAAGGTGGTCTCGGCACGGGCGGTCGACTCGGCGTGCAGGGGGGACAGACTCCGGCGTCGAAAGAGCTGCAAACCAACCATTAGGTCCCATGAACGAGGTGAGATGCCGATACGCGTTACTGTTGCATGGACTTTAAAACCCGTGCGGCAGTTCTGAAGCTCAGGTACGCCAGGAGCGTGGGCGGAAGGAGGGGACTCGGTGCTGCCGCTCAGGTCCAGCTCATGAACAAGTTCATCATCGCACTTCTGTTTAACTCCATCGATCTTGAAATTCACAGCCGCTCCGGCTGCAGCCTTTGAAATGCCGACACCTTTTGAGACCTTCTCGCTAAGTTCTGTCTCTGTCATGGCGCTCTCCTCTCAAAATGATGGATAATACTACCAGAAGCTTTTTGGGGAAGGAACCTCGATCGCTTTAAAAGGGAAGAGTTGCCCATTCGCAGAGATCGAGGATAAGATATTATTTGCTATGACGAATCAACAGAGCAAGGTGAGGCAACTGGGTATTGAAAGATTGTCCGGTTGACGAGATACTTCCAGATCTAAAAAGGGCTCTAAAGGCACATCACAGCGCGGTGCTGCATGCCCCGCCGGGAGCGGGAAAGACCACACGCGTTCCATTGGCGCTTCTCGACATAATCACGTCTGAAAAAGAGAAAATCGTGATGCTCGAACCGCGCAGGATCGCGGCAGTCTCCGCGGCGCGGTGGATGGCCCAGCTCCTTGGCGAAGATGTCGGAGATACGGTGGGGTATTCCATACGCTTCGACAGCCGTCTCTCTTCTAAAACCCGCATTGAGGTTGTGACTGAGGGCATTCTCACTCGCCGCATCCAGAGAGACCCCGGCCTCGAAGGGGTTTCCCTCGTGATTTTTGATGAGTTCCACACGCGGAGCATCCACACGGACCTTGCCCTCGCCCTCTGCCTAGACATCCGGAAGACACTGCGGGATGATCTCAATGTCCTTGTCATGTCCGCCACCCTCGACTGCGCGTCAGTGGCCTCTCTCTTGGGCGATGCACCGGTGATCTCTTCCGGGGGAAGACAGTATCACGTTGAAGAGAGGTACATTGAAGAAAAACAGGAAGGCCCTGTGGCAGCACGTATCACACAAGCGGTCCGTACCGCCTTGAGGGAAACAGAAGGCGATATCCTGGTCTTCCTACCTGGCTCGGGAGAGATCAGGGCCTGCGCCGATGCTCTGCTCCCGCTTGTCGAGGGAAAGGACAGCTTGTCTCTCCATCCCCTATTTGGCGATCTCCCCTTTGAGGAACAGGAGCGGGCGATCCTTCCCTCTGATAGGCGAAAAATTGTGCTCGCAACGAATATCGCCGAGACGAGTCTTACGATCAAGGGGATCGGTGTCGTGATCGACAGCGTTCTGGCCAGATCGCTCAGGCACGACCCGTCGCGGGGAATGAACCGGCTGGTGACCGCTACGATCTCGCGCGCCTCTGCTGAGCAGCGCAAGGGAAGGGCTGGCAGGCTTGGACCAGGTATGTGCTACCGTCTCTACAGTCGGGGTACCTTCAGGTCGATGGTTGCATTTGCTCCGCCCGAGATTCTTGTCTCTGACCTCTCCTCGCTTGTCCTCGACCTAGCGGTCTGGGGAGTGAAGGACCCCTCGATGCTTTCATGGATGGACGCCCCTCCCCCGGCTGCTTGGGAAACGGCGAGAAGCCTGCTTTTCGATCTCAATGCCCTTGACTCCACAGGTGATGTCACTAGAGCGGGGCGCGCCATGTCGCTTTTCCCGCTCCACCCACGGCTCGGTTGTCTCATGCTGAGGGCGGGGGACCTCGGTATTGCAGCTACCGGCGCCGACCTCGCTGCGCTTCTCTCTGAGCGCGATGTACTCAGACGGATCTCCACCGGGTTTCACGAAAGGCTAGAGGCGGATATCGCAGTGAGGCTCGATATCCTTCGGGAATGGAGGAACGGCAAAAAAGTGCCAGACTATGCCGATCCCTGGGCGCTCCGCTCCGTTGACAGAACCGCAAAGCAGCTTCTGCGCCTCATGCTACCAGAGAAAGAATTGCCGGCAACCGACCCGGAGCGCGAGGCTGTCGGCCGTCTTCTCCTGACGGCATTTCCGGACAGATTGGGTCGCAGCCGCGATGAGGGCGACGGCAGGTTTGTGCTCTCCCAGGGAAGAGGGGTGAAACTTGCTGCGAAGTCAGCTCTCGGAAGGAGCCGCTTCGTTGTAGCAGTCAATATGGATGCAGGTGAGAAGAGCGAAGGGGTAGTGCATATCGGTGTTGAGGTAAGCGAGGAGTTGATCCGTCAGGAGTACGAGGGCCGCATTGAGACGGTGAAGCGCATCGAATGGGATGAAAGACAGGGGAGGATAGCCGCTACAAAGAAAGAACGAATCGGGGCCGTGACACTTTCGGTAAAGCCTTTTGTGCCTTCCGATGAGGAGACGATACCCGTGCTTTGCGATGTCCTGAGATCATCTCCCAGGCTGCTCGTCTTTGGCGAGGATGAGCGGCAGTTCCAGTGCCGCGTCCTGCTGATGAAGCGGACCTTTCCGGAAGAGGGATGGCCCGATCTTTCGGACGAGAGCCTGGCCGCAACTCCTGAGAAATGGCTCGCACCCTTTCTCGGCAATGTGCGGACAGTCCAGAACATAGCCAGGCTCGATCTCATGCCCGCATTACGAGCCCTGCTCTCGCGGGAACAGCGCCGCCTCCTCGATGAACGCGCCCCGGCCCTGATTGCCGTTCCGAGCGGCAGGCGGGCAGCGCTTGACTACCTTGTGGGAGAGACGCCGGTGCTCGCAGTGAAGCTCCAGGAGATGTTTGGCATGGCCGAGACGCCTGTCATTGCCGGAGGCAGCGTAAAGATTCTTCTACATCTCCTTTCTCCGGCCGGAAGACCGGTCCAAATCACGCAGGATCTGAAGGGGTTCTGGGATAAAGGCTACCAACAGGTAAAGAAAGAACTCAGGGGCCGTTATCCCAAACACCCGTGGCCCGATAATCCCTGGAGCGCAGTCCCGACAAGAGGGACCAGAAAGAAAAAGGACTCACGGTAGTCAGCGGATTCGTAGCAGGCAATCGTATAGCGGTCCGCGCGTCAGCGTTCAAACTGTTTATCACCGTTTGTGATGCCTCGCTGAATTCTTAACTTCGGAATTTGTTATAATCCAATGTGATTAAGAGATAATCGGTGCGTATAAGTATAAAATGAACGTCAACGAACATTTAAGGAATGCTATCTTTGAAGTAATAGACAACCAGATTAATGACAATAATCCGGTTGAGACGGCAATAACTTTAAAACGTCTGAGGGACGACGGTTATTCAGAATTTGAAGCCAGACAGCTCATGGGGCAAGCTGTTGCGGTTGAATTGTTTTGCATAATAAAAAAACATGCTCCATTTCATGAGGCGAGGTATATAAGAAATCTAAAAAACCTGCCCAAAGAACCAGTAGAAACATGAACCGCTTTCTCTATCGATTGCCATTTCTCACAGCCGGTTTCGCCTGCAAACGCTCTTACACTGTTGCGGTGGAAAATATCAAAATCGAAGATGGGCCAATCCTGTTGGCAATATCGAAACGTCGGCGAGAAATGGGAATACCAGAGAACTAACGACTGGAAAACGTATAAGAAAAGCCCTCCGCCGTTTTATGGATCTCGACAGGTTGGCGGCACTATATGAGGATGGAAACAGAAGATCTCAGAAGAAGAAAAACAAAGAATCGAAGAAAAAGCTCTTAAAAAGACCCAACGGTGGGAACATGAG
>DMNE01000109.1:0-6929 GCA_003453735.1 Nitrospiraceae bacterium
TAGGTGCGTCAATATCCCCCCGGGGGTGAATTCTGAGCACGTCACGCCGTCCCTCCTGCAGCCATGTCAAAACGAGCAGCTCTTGCCCCGCGACAAGGCCGTTAAGAGCTTCGACAAAGTCTGGCTTAATNNATAAGGCGTGATCGCACGACTCCAACTGGCTGCAGTAGCTACCCGGTATCTTTCATAATAGTTTCTCAACTCTCCACTTTTTTATGTGGCGCGTTTCATTCACGGTTCCGCAAATAAGCGATGATACCAATGCACATCATCTGGACAGACACTCAACAAGCCCGATAGTGATCACTTGTTCCGTCGTTTGTCAGGTAATATAGCTCGATGACAAAAGGATGGTGTGCATGATTTGATTTATTGTCGGCGGCCATCCCACCTTTGTAAGATTCCTTCGACTTTCCTTCAGGGCGGAAAATATATCTTCTGGTATTCCAATAGACTCTGGTTTCATTGAAGCCTGCAACTTTCCAACAGCAACTTGATGGTATGATATTTGTCATCGTCTCTCTGTGCAGCGAGAAATCAGCGCGTATTGGCCCTGCTCATCCCCCTGGTGTGGCCTGTTCCCATTTGCCTCTGCCCTATCCAAGCCAGTCCAAGGGAAGCCCCTCATGACTGCAAAAGCCGTTTGATGGCCGGAGAATGTCATAACCGTTCAATTCTTTCCTTGACATCTTTAAAATTATACCTCTCCGAGAGAACCTTTCCATAGATAGCCTTTGCTTTCTCTGCTTCGCCCGCAGATTCAAGACATCGGCCGAGGTAATAATAGGCTTCGATATTAGATTTATTAATAGGTTCACCGCTGATGCATTTCTTTAACTTTTCAAAAGCAAGCTTCAGCATGCCCTTTCTGAAGAAGATTTCTCCAATTGAGATCGATGCGGGCTTATAGTTTTCCGACGCAGGGTCAATCATTTGAAAGGCATCCAATGCCTTGTCATGAAGACCGGATTGTAAGAAAAAATTGCCTGCTTCGAGATAATCGCCACCCTTTTCAAAAAGTTCACCAACCTTGACCGTCGGACAACCAGCCTTCTGGCACATCTTTGCTGCCATAGCAAAATTTCCCGCTTTCTCGAACGTTTCAGCGGCTCTTTGAAAATTACCAATTCTGAGAAAGACCTCTGCGGCCTCCTGAAACTGCCCGGCATTTTCATAGAGCTCACCCGCACTCATAAATTCTTCTGCCTCAACGAGGATCTCTGCCGCCCGAACGAAGTCACCTGCCTTCTCCGAGTATGAGGCGGCCTCTTTTAGAAGTCTTTTCTCGTAATACAACCTCGACAATACTTCATTGCTTTTTCGCTCATCACCTCCCTTGCCAAAACACTCAGCTGCCTTAGCAAGATTCCCTGCGTTAAGATAGCATTCCCCTGCCTTTATGAAATCCCGCAGTATCTCATATGCGACCGCAGCCTCCAGATGCAGTCCCGCCCTCAAATAGACCTGAACTGCCCGTTGCTGAGCACCAGCCATTTCAAAGAGCTTTCCACTTTTCAGAGCAAATCCTTTTGCAGAGGAACCTCCGCGGCGACCCTCGTCGGCCAAACAAATCTCGTAAAGCTCTGCAGCCTTGTTGTGCTCTCCTAACTGTTCATACATCCCTGCCGCTTTCTCGGAAAACCCGCCCTTCTCATACATACTTGCTGCATTTCTGTAGTCCTTGATTTGGAGAAAGATCTCTCCGGCCTTTGTATTGTTGCCCCCATCTTTGTAAAGAGCCGCAGCTTTTTCAAGATTGCCCAAGCTTTCGTAAAGACCCGCAGCAGAAATGTAGTCCCCGGCCTGCACATAATATCCAGCGGCTTCTTCTTGTTTCTCTATTGACTCGAGCAGTTTTGCCGCCGATTCATACTCCTGTCGTTCAAGCATCTGCTTTATTTGTTTCATGACATCCCTTTTCTCCAATTCGGTCCTTGCCTTTTCATCAAAGTTTGCTTTCAGACGACGAAGCGGCTTTAAAAAGACCGTAACAATTGGTGAAAGGATTTTTTTTACAAGCGTGATGAGAAAGAGTATACCTATAGCTATAAGGGCGTATCTTGCGTATCTGTCAATGCCAGCATTTCTTAAGATCGGCCCCAATGAACCGCGCCACGCCTCATTTAAGGTTGACAGTACCTCATCTAACGATGACATCAGACTCTCCCTTCGGAACCCTTTCTTGTCCAGAACTGTAATTGTGATACGTTATATCTTAATATCAGAGTATAATCACGTTAATACAGAATTATAATATCATTTTTATCGGGTGAAATACTCACCGTTCTTGCACGACTGATGCCAGAAGCCTACGATTCTCATCCGTGGGATGAATCACAATGAATGTTTTTTGATTTTTTGCCTCCGTATTCTCTCCCAGTGAGACCGATATCGGCCCGGCCGTAACAAGGTTTTTGGAACCGTGGCAACAATCTTCCGAGGGTTCATCGTCTGAGCGAGACGAAGTACCCTGAGTTGTGATTCCCTCATCGGACTATCGTTTAATAACCCTTGACACAGGAGGCTGAAAATTTTATTCTTAGCCATGAAGAAACTCTGGTCGGGAAGATTTCAGGAAAAGACCGCAGGGATCGTTGAGGCCTTCACAGAGTCGATTTCCTTTGAGAAGCGCCTTTGGAGATACGACATCGCAGGGAGCATTGCCCATGCCACGATGCTGGGCAGGCAGGGGATCATCTCAAGAGAGGATTCCGAAAAAATTGTTGATGCACTCAAGGAGATAGCGGGGGAGATAGAATCCGGGAAGTTCCGGTTTAGGGAAGACCTTGAAGACATTCACACGAACATAGAGACCGCTCTCGTGAAGAAGATAGGGCCTAGCGGAAAGAAGCTCCATACTGCACGATCCAGGAATGATCAGGTTGCCCTCGATCTCCGGCTTTATGTCAGAGCTGAGATCGGTGAGATAGAATCTCTTATAAAATATTTCCAAAAGAAGTTGGTTAACGGCGCAGAGCAGCATATAGACTCTGTAATGCCGGGCTTCACTCATATGCAGAGGGCGCAGCCCATACTTTTGTCTCACCATCTCCTTGCCTATGTCGAGATGTTTCAACGTGACCGTGAAAGACTGATGGACACGCTGAAACGGGTTAATGTCCTTCCCCTCGGAGCATGCGCCCTTGCAGGAACCTCGCTTCCTATTGACAGGGATTACGTTGCTAAACTCCTCGGCTTCGACAGTGTGGCCGAAAACAGCATGGACGCAGTGTCCGACAGGGACTTTGGCATCGAATTCCTCTCAGACGCGAGCATCCTTATCATGCATCTTTCCCGGATGGCTGAGGAGCTTGTCCTCTGGTCGACTGAAGAATTCTCCTTTATAGAGCTTCCCGATGCATTTACGACAGGCTCGAGCATTATGCCGCAGAAAAAAAATCTCGATGTGGCTGAGTTGATACGGGGAAAGGCGGGAAGGGTGTACGGGTCACTCATCTCACTTCTAACGACGATGAAAGGACTACCCCTCTCCTATAACAGGGACATGCAAGAAGACAAAGCACCTATCTTTGATGCTGTGGACACGGTCAAGACCTGCCTATCTGTGATTGGCGAGATGTTTCCTCATATACGGTTTAACAAAAGCAGGATGTCTGACACTGCATCAGCAGCTTATGCTACTGCCACTGATGTTGCAGAGTATCTCGTAAGAAAAGGCATACCATTCCGTGAGGCACATGAGACAACCGGTAAGATAGTGCTCCATTGCCTAGAGAATAAGAAGAACCTCAGTGAGCTGGATCTCGCGGAGTTCAAAAAGTTCTCACCCCTGATAGGGAGTGATGTTTACAAATACCTTAATGCCGAAAATTCCGTGAGGGCAAAGAGATCTAAGGGGGGTACCTCACCGACGCAGGTGAAGAAGCAACTAAAGAGACTCAGGGGCATTCTGAATTCATGACGTTTCGACGTATTGTTTCAGTCGCACTTCTCTGTCTTTTCATCTTCGCCTGCGGGAAGAAAGGCCCGCCGACACTAAAGTCATACGCAAAACCCCAAGCACCATCGTTGTTGTCAATATGGCACAGGGAAGACAAGATAATACTCTCCTGGACGTATGCTAATAATCTCAGAGCGGGTCTCAAGGGTTTTCAGATTGTGCGAGCGGCTGGCAATGGGTTTGAACGGCTCGCGTTCGTCAGTAATGACAAGAGCACCTTCATTGACAGTAAGTTTACCGTAAACGATACTTACAGATATAAGATCGTGGCCGAAAGCCTCAAAGGAGTGTTAAGCAATGACTCAAACATCATCACGGCAACACCAAGACCTTTGCCGAATCCTCCCGCAAGTATTCATTTTGCTGTTAAATCCGATTCTGTTGAGTTGACCTGGAGCAGTTCAGGTGAAGGTGTCTGTTACAACATCTATAAGACAATACAGAAGGGTAGTTATGGTGACGCGCCGGTAAATAAGCAACCTATATGTACGCAATCATTTAAAGACCCTACTCTTTTATTAGACAGGACTGTTTACTACACCTTACGCGCACTGTTCGATACTGGTATGAGGGACGAGGGGTATGCCTCCGTTGAAATAGAAGTCAAACCCTTAAACTTTGTTCCGTCTCCACCGTCGGATTTTAGGTACGTTAGAGATAATGATAAAACGTTCCTTATCTGGAAGGAGAGCCCAGAATCTTGGGTCAAGGGTTACCGAATTTACCGCAAGAGGGAAGGGGAGTCGGGGTACACCCTTATCGGTGAGAGTCGTTTGCCTTCTTTTGTCGATACGGAAAAGAGTGACAAGAAGGTCTGGTACATGATAAGGGCATTAGGGCCTGCTGCAGAAAGCGAACCATTGGTAATGGAAGTACCGGGGAAATAAAGGTAACACGAAGTTTCCTGACTTAAGCTGTTGGGAAACGGCACGGACGAGTATACAAAAAGTATAGTTAGTTATTTAAATTCAGGTAGTAGGCTTACTACTTTCCAACCTTTTGTTCCCTTCTCATCTAAATATTCCCACATCTGCTTGTCATGCAAGGTTTTCATCGTATATGAAAAAACCATGTAGTAGTCAATCTCTACATCTGCGGTCGCCTTATGGCTTTCCGCATCATACTTCATGTTGACAATGCGGTAATCGACCATACGCACATCCTTTGCTGCCGCCACCCTCGTTTTAAACTCCTGCTGGTTTGTAGTTGTGGTAAAAAGGCTCGCGTTGTCCCAGTCTCGCCAGCGCAACGAATCATTATATGCATCAAGACTCTTATTAAACTCCTTCTGAACGAGATAGGAGTTAACGGCGCATCCTGTGAGAACCATCACTGAAACTAGTGACAGCAAGACTTTTTTCATCTGACCTCCTCGATGAACGTTTTGTACTAATAATATAATAGCAGAAAAGGAGGTAAGTATGTTGGGCAGCAATGTCATAGATAGAATGAGTGGAGGACTTATCTTGCCGATTTAACTGAATAATCGCACTGCTAGTTCAAATCAAAACTATTAATAGCTGTGTTGGGTTCGGGAGAAGCTGATGGCCCCAGAATACCCGTAAAAAAGAGAAGGTTTCGGTTATCCTTGATAAAGCGACAAATCCCAAAAGGATAACCGAAGCCTATGCAGAAGATACCACAGAACGATAAAAACTCTCTACCCATTCTCAGCAACGATCCCCAAATATGAGTTACTTGAATGGAGATCAAAAGCCTCTAAAATCCCATAAGGCAACTGAGGTTGGGATGAGTCAGCACCTTTTACCACGCCGCAGATGTCATTACACGGCCAATTCGTGCATCAAAGGTTGTCCATTAAAATAAAGGCGAAGAGTTCACTTCCTGCGTGCTGCCTTCGCAACCTCGTGGAGTAGTCCCTCAGCATGGCGGTTCTTTACATCCCGTTTGATCAGGATATCTGTGGGATCAACCTTCTTTCCATAGTAAGCCTCGTTCAGTCCCTCCCGGACCTTCACAATCGCACCGTCCAGCGCGATGCCGGCAAAAGCTCCTTTGGAGCGTGCAAAACTGAGAATGTCTGCGCTCAGATTTGCGGTAGCTGCGGACGCACCTGCGCCGACCGGCCCCGCTGCGACACCGATATCGGCCCCGAGTTTGACGCTGCTACCAAGGAGAGCATTGACTCCCCGTTCTGTCATTGCCAGAAGTACTACCTCAGATGCCTCGCCGCCAATTTGAAGCCCGAAGCTCGCAGAACCTATTGTATAAAACGCCGGCCCGCCCCATTGCCCGGTCTTCTCATCACGCGTCACAAACACCCCGCTCCCTCCTGAGGCGCCAACGATAAAAGCACCTTTCAGGATCTGGGGAGCGATGAAAACTCCCTTCGCTTTCTTAAGTAAATCGCGGAAGGCCTGATTGTCCTTCCAGGCAACAAATCTATCAAAACTAAGCTTCGCCTTTTCGACAAGCTGCCTGCTGTCCATAGCGTCGTCTGCTGAAGCAGAAACGGTAGCAAGCCCAATCATTCCCGTAGTCAGAAGGATCGCAAACGGAAGAATCAAACATACAGTGACTTCCCGGAATAACCATCTCTTCTTTTCCATAGTGTCTCCTCCTTTTTAAGCTCTTGTATCAGGGTTATACAAAGGATGATCAATGCAACTACGTCATGCCTGTTTACAATACGTCCTATGAACCTTCAAAGCCCCACCTCCTTCCATTTAGCCGGCGACTCATTGAAGACAGATTCCTCAGTATTGGTTACTCGGAAAGTGTCCTTACATTGAGTAACAACCCTCAAAAATAGTTTATCACAAAAATAATACACTGATTATTTGGCTCAGCTTATGAAGCCGTGATAGTTCTGATCCAAACCGAGAAAGACTCCATAAACTTGTGCAAGAACTCGCGGGTGCCCGCATGTGAAATCCTACCGTCGTCATCGAAGAGATTAGCTGCGCCTCCAATGTAAGCTTCAGGTTGTTGCATGGCGGGCACGTCC
>DMNE01000109.1:7087-7207 GCA_003453735.1 Nitrospiraceae bacterium
CGTCATCACCATCTTGGTTGTAGATCGGTAGGTCGGCGATTTCGATGATTTCCAGCTTTAATGACTCTGGCGCAAGTGCCACCAATGTTTTTGCTATCTTCCGGCTGAATGATTCTCTTC
>DMNE01000517.1 GCA_003453735.1 Nitrospiraceae bacterium
GGACTTCATTCAGCATTACCGGCCGAGAGAGAATGTCTTGAAGCGCCCCACGTTGATGAAAGGCAGATCATTCGCTATAACCGCGCACCATGAGATCATGTTTCCCCTTCTTGCCGCGGGGATTATCGAGGAGATGGGATGACTGTGATCGTTGATATTGATCTCTGTATCGGATGCGGGAGGTGCGAGGAGATATGTCCAGCGGTCTTTCACCTTAATGAAACGGTTGGGAAATCAGAGGTGATTGACCCCGACGCCTGTGAATATGTCGGTTGCTGCGAGGCAGCNNGAAGAGAACTGCCCTGTGGACGCGATTACGCTCGAAGAATGACAACGTCATTTAGCCTTTTTGAGAAGTTGACCAACGAGTGACTTTTTTGTAATGATGGTAATCCGATCGCTCAATGTCGGCCTTCCTGCAAAAGAGCTTTTCTTTGGGAAAGAGATCATAACGGGCATCTGCAAGAAGCCTATTATGGGTCCAGTGCATCTCTGGAAGGGCGGCTTTGACGGTGACGGGGTTGCAGATCTGAAACATCACGGAGGATTGGACAAAGCGATTTGTGTCTATGGTAGCAATCATTATCCTCACTGGAAGGAGATCCTTAAGAGAGTCTTGCCGCCGGCTCCCTTCGGCGAAAATCTCTCTTTGTCAAACCTGGATGAGGCTACAGTATGCATCGGCGACATTTTTCAGGCGGGGACTGCCATCGTTCAGATAAGCCAGCCACGGCAGCCATGCGCAACTCTCGCGGCGAGATATGGTAGGGGCGATATGGTGAAGCTCGTTGTGGATTCGGGCAGAACTGGTTGCTATTTTAGGGTAATCGAAGAGGGAATTGTGGAAATCGGGAATGCTCTTATTCTCAAGGAAAGGGACCATCACGGGATAAGCGTTTCTTTTGCTAACCGGATCTTCCATCACGACAGGAAGAACCGAGAGGGAATAGAGAAGGTATTAGCCATTGATGCACTCTCCGCGTCGTGGCGTGAAGCATTTATTAAATTACGAGCAGTGGCTTGATTGGAATATCCATCAATAATAGTTTAATCATCAAAATCCGATAGGGCTGACGAGCGGTGTGCCGCTCTTCATGGAAAGGTTCATGGGAGGGCATCTCAATCCACGATCATTAGGATTTCTTTTGTCAGCAGGCTCCATGTCATGCTCTTTTGGTTTAATCTGTCAATCTATTCGAAAACCCTGAGATGTGATGAGCCGACAGATCTGGCATAAGTAATTATGTTCGCTCATCTGAGAGAGCAGGGCAAAAAAGGCTGGATGGCGACCGCACCGCGTGATGCCTGGATAGCCGGCACCAGTCTGGTAGTGTTTCGCGCCCCCTCTTGTTCAGAACCTGGATGCGGATCTGAAGTAGCTGATAATCAGCCCCCGCTTTTCCTGCACTCCTTCTTTTGGTGGTATGCCTGGTATTATGAAAACACGAAGTGTTAGTATTTTAGTTGGTTATGAGAAAGGCTTCCAAGAAGGAAAAAGCCGTCCACAAAGCAACTAACCCAGAAGTCGGAAGGGCTGAGGGTGAAACAAAAAATATTGCCTCAAACAAAACCACGCTATTTCTGATAATCATTATTTTAGCGGTTGCGTTTGGCGTCTATTTCGACTCCCTTTTGAATGGCTTTGTTTATGACGATATACATCAGGTGTTGGAGAACCCATGGATTAAAGACGTGAGAAACATTCCTACAATATTCTCTGAAAATGTATGGAGTTTCGAAGGGGTGCCTGTTGTTTCAAACTATTACAGACCGCTGATGCATATTGTTTATATGTTGAATTATCATATTTTCGGACTTAAACCCTGTGGCTTCCATCTCGTGAATATACTCTTGCATGCCGGTGTTTCAGTTTTGGTTTTTGTTATTGTTGTAAAACTGTTCGGAAAAATTGAACGCTCAAATCTCCCGCCATCCTTTTTTGCCAAAGAAGGACGGGAGGGAGATGTAACTGCACCCGAGCGCTCCATAACTCAAGAGAGGNNGGAGTTACCTCAAAAGCAAAAAAAAGTGCTTTCAGCTGGATTGATAGCGGCCCTTTTATTTGCAACACACCCAATACACACCGAGGCAGTAACATGGGTGGCTGGACTGCCCGAAGTCTCTTTTACTTTTTTCTTTCTTCTCTCTTTTTATTGCTACCTGCGATCCAGGGAAGGTGCTAGAGGTGCTTATTATGTTTTGTCGGCAGTGACAACATTTTTTCTTGCCACGTTTTGTAAGGAGACGGCATTAGTGCTTCCTGTTATCCTTATTGTCTATGATTGCACGTTTAGAAAAAAGGAGAAGCGTTTTGTCGATTACTTGAAAAGACATATCCCCTATTTTGTGGTTGTGTCAGTTTACTTGATATTGAGGTTCCGTGCCCTTGGCGGCTTTGCGCCCCAGCCGGCACATATACGGTTAAGCGCCTATGGTTATGGTATCAATGTCTTTCCTCTTTTCAGTCAGTATCTTGAAAAACTTCTCCTTCCCATAAATCTCAACGCCTTTTATGTCCTTCATCCAATCACTTCCGTATTTGAGGCAAAAGGGCTCGTGTCGATAATCATTACAGCTGCTTTTATTATCCTCACGTTCATAGCTCTTAAGAAAAATGGTGTTGTCTTCTTCGGCTCTTTATTACTAGCTGTTCCGCTTTTCCCGGTGCTTTACATCCCAGCTCTGGGAGAGAATATTTTTACGGAGAGATACCTCTATCTTCCATCTCTAGGTTATGTGATTCTTCTGACGGTGCTTTTGTCGTGGGTGAAGGAAAAGCTCCCTCACGTCATGGCAAACATAACTATAGTCCTCCTCATTATAGTAGTGGGATTATATACCGTTGGGACTGTGCGCAGAAATGGCGTTTGGAAGGATAATCTTGCTCTTTTCTTAGATACGGCGAGGAAGTCTCCGGATAGCGCACTGATTCATACGAATCTTGGTGCAACATACGTTGAAAAAGGTCAATTGGACGCGGCAATGGCGGAACATCAGACAGCAATACGACTGAAACCGAGTTATCCAGAAGCTCACAATAATCTTGGAGTTGCATATGCAAATAAAGGCCTATTGGATATGGCAATAGCAGAATTCCAAACAGCATTGCGCCTGCAACCGAATTACCCGGAAGCTCATTATAATCTGGGGAATGCTTATACCGCTGTTGGCCAAGTGGACATGGCAATTGCCCAATACCAAATGGCAATACGCCTGAAACCAAATTATGCAGTTCCGCACTTCAATCTTGGGCTCATTTTCCTGCGCCTTGGCGCAATAGAAATGGCAAGGCAAGAATTTGAAATGGGGTTGGAAATTAACCCTGACGATGACAAAGCACGACTAATTCTTAAGTCCCTTAAATCAAGATAACGTATGGTGGGGAATGACGCCGCCGCCAACAGAATTGACAAGGGTATGAGCGAGGAAAGGAACGCAGCATTCTTAGACAGAGTAGGATTTTTTCAGGTTGGGCAGCCAGCTTTGCTATGGCTTCAACTGACGGCAGAATTATGTTTCGTGGCTTGCCACGGGGAACCTTGCTCTTCGGGGTGCAGGTGGTTGGAGCGTAATCTGAAACCCCTGCCCACGCACTGCGTTACATGTCTCGTGCGCAGAGACGAGCACCGCCACGCATTCGGAGTGCGAGTGGTTTTATCCCTTTAAGAAGTGGCTTTCCCGCTGGAACTTACAATTTTGCAGAAATGACAGTTATCGAATATAGCGTTCATAGCAGGCAATTTCGTAAATCAATTCCACACAGTATTTCTCCATTGCTTCTTGCAGGCGACTCAGTTAGAAAGGTATCTAAGGCATTCTGAGGAACATATTTTGTCAGGTCTAACTCGCAGTACCCCTGCCCGACTCCAACTACCCTATTTTTGAATGTATCTGATCAACACACATCTAGCTAGTGCAGTTGTTGGTTGCCGAGGAGAACCTTGTGCCGCGAGCAACGTGTTTGTGAGCGGTATTTGCCAAAAAATGAATAAGAGGGTAAAATAAAAAAAGGAATGAGGAATGTTTTTTTTCAGAGGTTTCCCATTCCCAGGTTTCCAGGCCATGTCTTAGTGCATTGAGAAGTCGAAAAAACATAAGAGAAAGGAGGGAAAGTTATGCCATTAATTCGTAAACGGCGTATCTGGTGGGAACCAGTGGAAGGAGTTTCAAACTATGTGGTCTATGCAGGATCGGAGCAGAGTGCCTTTGAGCCGAGCAACTTTAAATGGGAGGCTACTGAGGGTGTAGTTTCGAAGGTGATCAGAGGAAAGAACGAGGTGCTCATTCCCGATGAGTGGTCTGAATTTCCTCACGGAGAGGGGACTTGCTACATTGGCGTTACCTCAAAAGACGATGTGGGGAACCAAAGCGACCCTTTCNNTGTCTTCGGGTTTGTTCAACTTCATCCCGCCGTCTGCCCCGAAGAAAGGCGGGATAGAGATTCTTTAATGGACCGGTCCTTATGCATCGATTTGACTTACCGCACAAAGAGTATTCTGGACTCTATCCAGAACCGTACAGTGCGTTCTCGTGAAAAGTTTGTGGATAGAGAATTCGGGGAGGATTTTTGTAAAGCGGTGACCGGTGATATCGAGAAAATTGAACTCTTGCTGAATAGTTTTCGCAATTATATCAAGTCCACGACGCCNNGCATCAGGGCCGGCTGGAGAAGAAGAAAATAAGGATATTTGCGAAATTTGAGAAAGAGCTTCCGGAGACTATCGTTTCCGATGAGCAAATGGTGTTTATCCTGGATTCCATGCTCCAATATGCAACTTATACGCTATCTTCCGGCGGGAATATTGAAATTTTAACAATGTCTTTCGACCATCAGGCACAGACAGCTGAAGGTCAGTCGCTTCTCAGAGAAAAAGGTAAGCGTATCGAGATCGTCTTCACCTTCACGGACGATGAGAAGAGGAGCGAACAACCTGTTAAGGCGGGNNTGGTGGATTATCACTCCCTCAAAAGGAAAGAGCGCAGGATTTGCTCCTCCGGCTGGTTCTTGCTGTTGTTGAGAGGAGCCAGGGAACCATGGAGTTTGAGGTTGATGAAGTAAAAGCGAAGAGATGTGTTGTTTTGAAATTGCCTGCGGAGAGGAGAAGGTCGGTCCATTATCAGCAGATAGATGGACAGTTTTTTGCATTCGACCGGAACCTGTTATCGCCAAAATATATAAGCGATCCCGATTGATGGAATTATGGAACAAATGCTGTGAGATGCACCTTCCTTACAGGAAACTATGTATTGTCATGCAGGGCCGATAGGGTAGTTTATGTTCCGACTCTTTTCGAATTCCAGGAATATTGCAAGAGCAGGCGATTTAGGATATGCCCTATCTTTATAAAGGCTGACACTACGGATCATAGACCAGCCAAACTCTTGCCGCCTCGGATTGTCAAGATCGACTGAAGAAGAGGGGTCCGTGAAATAGGTGTTTGAGCAGGTCCAGAATGTTGAAATGCTACAACTCTGACGTGGATTGTACGTTTTTACTGCGTGGAAAACTGTTTTCACCGTAAATTCCCGTGTCAGAAAACACCCTGTCCGTCCAAGAGAGACTTGACCTTAAAACTATTAAGTTCACGCGTCATGTTTATCACCTGCCCTTTTTTCGTGCATATTGTTTTTGATAATCTTCACAAAGTCTACGGCGAATTTTTGCGATTGATTGCTCCGCCACCCCGATAAGAATGTGTATGCGCATAAGATGGCGATGCAGCCCTCTGAGTTCTCAGGTGAGGTTAAGATGGTGAGTTTATTGATAATAACGACAAATGACTTTCTATATCAAAAGTGTTCCTAACTGTTTTATATAATGTGCGATCTTTGCGTCTTCTTATCATGCTATAATAAACGAAGTCTTAGCTGTATTTCGAATTCATGGAAGCTTTCGAGGAGGTATTATGCCCAGAAAGATAAGGATGCGTGCTCTTAGGTCCGCTCTATTCGCGCTTATTTCCATGGTATTTCTCATCTCCTTTCAGTCCTTGGCCGCTGAACATCCAGGAGAACACCCTTCAGTAAAACCTTCTGCAGGCGAAGCGCGGAAACCTTTGACCAAGGAGGAAATGTCGGCTGCAATCCAGTCGTACATTGAGCAAGAAGCGAAAAAGAATGGAGGATATTACGAAATCTATGACAGTCTGCAGAACAAAAACCTCTTCCTCAAATTGAAAAAAATTCACGATGACCGTCTTTCCCACATCGGCAACGATGTCTATTTCTTCTGCGTTGACCTTGTCGACAAGGACGGGAAGGTTTACGATCTTGATTTTTTTATGAAGAGAGGCCCCGGAGGTGACCTAAATGTCACCGAGGTGACGATCCACAAACAGGAGGGGAAAGAGAGATACACGTGGTATGAGGAAAAAGGCATCTGGAAGAAGAGGTGGTTGGTTCAGAGCCCTGCTCAGCCAGCTCAAGAAGATAAACTGCCTGCAGGGAAACCGACTATCGGAGATCACCCCAGTCCGTTGCCCCCTCACTGAGGAGTTGATCCCGAAGAGATACGGAGCGGCAAGAGGGACTAAACGCTCTGAAAGGGGGTCAGGAACAGAGGGATGCATTTCATCGTTTCCGGCCCCCTTGGTCTCGACACCCCGATGGGCTCCAACTCTATTGTTTTCTCAGCCCAATGATATGTCCCGAATAACCTGTCCCATAAACTGAGGACCGTCGCATAGTTACTCATCCGACACCCGCCTTCAAAGACATGGTGGCAGCGATGCATTCTCGGGGTGACGATGACTTTTTCCAATCTATCCTGCGAATTGGGGGGGATGTCCAGATTACTGTGGTGGAATTGCGAAGCAGCGGTTAAAAACGTTTCAAAGGCTACAACGCCCGAGAGAGAAGGCCCCCATACCAGTATCAGCGCTCCCTTAATACTGTTTGTTATTAGAAGTTCACCAATGTGGAACCTCGAGGCAGTTGTCACATCTATTTCCGTGTCCGAATGATGAACCTTGTGAAACCTCCAGAGGAGACCGATCCTGTGATTTGCGCGGTGCATCCAGTAATCCCAGCAGTCAAAGACGATAAGGGTTAAAATGACCTCTGTCCAGCCGTGGAGACCTAAAGCGGACGCGAAACCGAAGGCGTGTGATTGGGTAAGCTGGGCTGCCGCATAGAGATGGGAAGACGGAGCGAAGTAGAGAATGAGGGAGTTGAGAACGCTTATTCCGAAATGAAAGACAACGCGGGAAGACTTTTTCTGCTTGGACCGTACAAAGGGATGGCCTCCCTCAAGGAAGAGCATACAGGCAAAGAGGGAAAGATACGTTATTGATCTCGCTAGAAAGGGATTCACTATACTGTATTATAATCAACCGTTCCTAAAAACATGGACAAATATTATACGACGCCATTCGAACACCCGTTTAGACCTAACTTCTCCCTACGCTTTGACTGAAATCCCCTGCCTGGATTACCGAACGGGTTACCAAACTTAGCCGATACAAAAAGTTCTGTAAAATCGCACTGTTTTGAACAATTCTCAGAGTAACTCGAATTCTGTTTCCCAAAATTTTTTTCATCTCAATAAGGTCAGTCACCGTAAATGCAGAAAATAGAGCCTATGCAAGGAAAATACCCTTTTCATGACATTTATGCACGAAAATTAGCTACAGCGTCATTCTTTGGTTGCGCTGTTTACGTGCGGCTCAAACCCCAGCTGCGGCCTGCAGAAGTTGTTTCATTCTCACAGTCCTCACCAGACGTTTATCAGATGAGGGAAGAGAGGCGCTGGCAATCTCTGCTGACTGTTGCGGCTTAGATTTAACTGGGTTCTCTCCTACCCCTGACAACCTTTGTAAGCGTTCTTCTGCATCAAGGTGCGCAAAACTCTTTGGAAGCCGATCAATGCTTCCGCAGACTATCGCCACGTAATCCTCGCGGCGAAGATTTCTGGCCAAGGCAGCTTCGGGAGGTAGGTGCTCGAAGTCCTGGGTAAGAACCTTCCTGCCGCTGCGGCGCCTTTCGTCGTGCTTCATGTCGCGAAAGAACCCTTCGGCGAAGTTGTTGGTTCGATCCACCAAACGTGTCCCACCTGCCGGCAGTTCAATCTCATGTCCCCAGAGCGATTCTCCATGTTTGTCAATGTGACGTATGATCATCCCGATGGCCTTGTAGGTGTCGGAACCGATAGCGCACTCGTCGCGACGCGACTGAAGAGTACAAAGCAGCGCCTGGACTTCTTTCCGAATGTCCGAGAGTTCTCCGGCAGAGGCGCTGTCTTGCTGAGGTCTCACCTTGTTTTTTGAGGGGGCGAGCCGCAACGCCCTTCTCAGTTCGTCGAAAAGCCTGGCCCGTTGGCAAAGGTAACGAGCCTGGGGGCGTAACGGTAGTTCGCGCTCCACCGGTGCGAGAATCTTGTGCAGTCGCTTAAGGGCCTTGCGAACTTCTTTCTCCGCAGGGGGAAATTTCAGAAAGCCCTCTACTCCTTTGAGCGCGATTGTGCAGCGGGAGTAAACAAATGTTCCCCTCCGAATCGCTTTGTCACTCAGCTCGCGGAACCACCGTTCCACTAAGTTCAGCCAACTGGAACTTGTTGGGATGAAATGGCAAACAAACCTGGGATGTTTCGACAACCATTTCTGTACGGCAGGGGCTTTGTGTGTGCCATAATTGTCCATTACCAAATGCAACGGCACTTCAGCCGGATATTCTTTATCCAATTGGCGAAGAAACTTCATCCACTGCTGCTGCCGGTGCCGAGAGTGACACTGCCCTATCACTTTGCCTTGTAATACATCTAATGCTGCAAACAGTGTCGTTGTGCCATTCCTCTTGTAGTCATGGGTGCACGTTCCGCAGCGGCCTTTTTTCAAAGGTAATCCCGGTTGTGTACGATCCAACGCCTGAATCTGGCTCTTTTCATCCACACATAAGATCACTGCCTTCTGCGGCGGATTCAAGTACAGACCCACTACATCCGTCAGTTTCTCCAAAAACTTGGGGTCACGCGACAGCTTGCTCGATAAATGAGGTTTCAGATTATGCAACTGCCAGAGCCGATTCACTGTATTCTTGCTTACCCCATAAGCCTTTGCCAGAGTACGGCAACTCCAATGGGTCTGACCATTGGGCTTGCTCTGTAACGTGGCTTCAATCATCCTCTCTCGCTTGGCAGCATCATAGCGAATCTTTCGTCCGCGCCCTGGAGCTACTTCCCATACCCGCGCCGATTCCTTCTTCTTTTACTCGCCTCCGCCACAGGCTTACCGTATGCCGGTTGATGCGCAATCGTGCTGCCAAGTGCAGGTTATCCTCGCCTTTGGCCGCACCCAGTACGATGCGACATCGTAATCCTACTTGTTGAGGCGTCCCATGCGCTTTTTCCCATTGTTGCAATTGTACCTGATCAGTAACGCTTAAAATCACCGGAACACCCTGCTTTG
>DMNE01000471.1 GCA_003453735.1 Nitrospiraceae bacterium
ACCGCATCAATCCTCTTTCCTGACCCTTTCTCTCTCCGGTATCTCTCAATCGCCTCTTCCCCGTTCCTCGCAAACTGAACGTCATATCCCAGTTGTTGTAACATCGCGCCGGTAATTCGTCTTACCCTTTCGTCGTCATCCATGAGCAACAACACTTGTCCCCCACCTGCGGAGAGACGCACATCTTTCCCTGTCTCCTCCTGTTCGATTCTCTTCGGAGAGGCAGGGAGATAGATATGAAAGGTCGTACCGACTCCCCCCTTGGATTCAGCTGCGATGTGTCCTTCATGCTTGGTAATAATTGAATGACAGATCGCGAGGCCGAGCCCCGTGCCCTTGTCGCTTCCCATGTCCTTTGTCGAGAAATAGGGCTCAAAGATTCTCGGCAGATGCTCTTCGGGAATACCGGCGCCCTGGTCTGCTAAAGAGATCTTCACGTAGGGCCCCTCCTTCAGGGGGAGATGATCGCTTCCGGTTATCCTGACATTCGATGCACTGATTTCGACTCTCCCTCCGTCGGGCATCGCTTCTTTGGCGTTAATGAACAGATTGTTGAAGACCTGGTTCATCTGCCCCTTGTCCACCTCAATAAGATCAAGGTCTTTGGAGAGTCTCATTTCACAGTCAACATTCGATCCACTAAGGCTCAGGCTGATGGATTCTTTCAGCAATTTTTCTACAGAAGCTATGCGCCTGACAGGTGTTCCTCCTTTACTGAACGTGAGAAGCCTGTAGCTTAATTCCTTTGCCTGCTCAGACGCCTTCTCTGCTTCTTTCAACAGAGGGAATGTATTTTCTTTCGGATTCGTTAACATCTTGGCCAGCGAAATATTTCCCATTATTGCNNGCAAGGATGCCAATCGATTCGAGTTTCTGAGTCTTCAATATTTCTGCCTCCATCCGTTTCCGCACAGTGATGTCTCTTACGACATGCACTAACTTGATGATCTCATTATGTTCATCGACTTGGGGAATTGCCTTTATCTCAAGATATTTGTCTAAGTGCGGTTCAAACGTCTCTGTCGTGGAGGGTTTGCCTGTTTTCAAAGCAAGGCAACTGGCACAGCCTTCAGGAGGAGCATCAGCCCAGTGATACAATTGATGGCACTTCTGTCCTATGATTTCTCTGAATGACAACCCAAGAAGTTTCTCTGCGGCTTTGTTTGCTCGCATGATAGTAAAATTCTTGTCGTGAATCGTTATCGCATCGTTGATCATGTCAAAAGTTTCTTCCCATTCCTTCTTGCCTGAGGAAATTAAATCTTGGAGCTTCTTTTGCTCGGTTATGTCTCTGACCGCCTCGATGCCTGCAATGATCTCTCCGATTGAGTTCCTCAATGGAGATGAGATTATGTCATAGTATCTTATTCCCTCATCGGTAACTCTGAATTGTTCCTTCTTATGAATCTCACCATCTTCGAAAGTCATGGCGATATGACATCNNGTGATCTCCAATATGATTCTTAGAAACTTGATTCTGGTATATTATTCTATAATTCTTATCCTGAATGCTGATAATGTCACCTATGGCAGCAATAATGGACGCTGTTTTCGCCTTCTCATCCTCCGCCAATGTTTTGGCTTGCATCAATGTTTCTTCCGCCTTCTTACGTTCGGTGATGTCACGGACAAAAGCGCAGTGGTACTCTTCCCCGCCGAACTCTTGGTGGTTGATGGCAATTTCCACGGGGATCTCCCGTCCATCTTTTGNNCCCCAGCCGTTTCAACTCTTCCCAATGAGCGACCCAGCGCTCCTGCGGAAAATTTGGATCTATATCGTGAATCGTCATGGACAACAATTCATCTCGCGAGTAACCAAGAGATCGGCAGAATGTATCATTGACATACCTGAAACGTGCGTCTGGTCCTACCCAACTAATGCCGTCAACTGCGTGGTCGACCGCGAACTGCGTGAACATTAATGTCTCCTGTGCCTGCTTGCGCTCAGTGATGTCACTCACCTAAACACGAACCTCCTCACCGTTAAGTAAGGCCATATGGGTATCCAGCAAGTCAAACCCTTCGCCCCTTAAGCTCAAAGTCGAAGGTCTGAACCCTACCAGTGGCTATAATTTTTCCACTGTGATAAATACTGTATCAAGATAAATCTGTGAAAAACCTGTCTCGCGAATATTCTTTCCGGCAAAGTCTTCGTCACTCTTCGCCTTAAAATCGGCACCAGTCGCGTCCCTCTTTGTAACGAACAGTACGTCGGAGAGAGTTTGAAGGAGGGCTTTGTTAAGGCATTCACTGATAGTTACCTCTTTATAGTTACTTTTCGAGTACTTAGCAAGCGGCCCTCCCGTAAGACGAATACATATATTATACAGTAACAAAAGAAAAATCTCCCGATATCAAGCGTTCAAAAAGTATAACGCTATCATGTCTCTTCCAACTTACAGAAGCCAATTCGAGTAATGTTTTATTTGAAAGCATCAATAAACCTTTAACGTTGCATAAAAAACCGATTACGCGGCTCGTTGAAGACGATCAAGATAAAGCAATAGGTCATGCTTTACAGCAGAGTTGGCATTCATGGACATAGTAAGAGTCCCTCCAGGGCAGGTGATTCGGCCTGCACGCTGCAAAAGCGTCCTTCGGAGGGTGTTTGCTTCCGTGAACTGCCAGAGGGCGGCTCGTTTCTCGGTAGTACCTCG
>DMNE01000063.1 GCA_003453735.1 Nitrospiraceae bacterium
CTGCCTCAAAATAAAGCCGCACAAACGGTATCGGTCCATGCAGGAGCTCGCGCGTGCGCTTGGAAAAAGAATCAAGGGGATGGACAAGCCTGCTTCGCTCAAACGGATCTCTGACTACCTTGTGGACGTCCAGGTGTTCGAGGCCCCGCCCGAGGATGAGAAAGTGGCGATATCCCAGGCACCCGGCATGGGGACATTTACGAAGATACTGTTGGCCGCAACTGGCGCGCTCATCGTGCTTTCAGCATCAATAGGATATTATTACTTGACAAAAGCGACGCAGTTGAGGACATCGCAGACAACGCCTGTCCTTTCGCAACCTCCCGCCGCCCAATCAGGCCGTGCGCCGGCAAGCCGGCCGACACCGACCGCACAGCCGGCTGCTGCTGGAACGGGACCCGTGAACAAATAACTTATGTTCACGTTTGGCATGCTAAGTTAAATCTATACATAAGCATGGGACATGCCAATTTATTTAGTTTATATACCACGGCAAAAACGGGCCCGGGTAGAAAGGATTACTCAGAGGGTAACGATAATACGAATTCGACGAATTTGCTAGGCGACGACCGGTCTGAGCCGCGTTCGAGACAAAGCAATCGCTGCAGTCAACGATAGCGCGTAGACAAGCACCGGAAAAACAATTTGCCAAAGTACTGTCGGCATATAATACCTCAACGGTTCGAGCATATCTACGAAAACATAGTGCCCTCCGTATATGCCGAGCGTGTAGCGGCCGAATCGAGAAAAAAAGGTTTCTGTATCGCTTTCTGCTCCTCTCAGGGACAAGAGCGCCACGCCTGCAGCAAAGAATATTGTTCCAATGAGGTAGTCGTGTTTGCTGGGGTCTACTCGCCAGTACTTCCAGAGTAAATAGGTTTCCGTCAATTGTGCGGCGAGACCGAAGCCTATCAACGCGACCGCGAATCTGCTGAATGATTTCACGTCGTGCTGAGACAATGCCCATCCGATGGTCACGCACGGCATGCTGAGGAAAATGAAATCTCTCGTATTAAAGTGCAGGTTGATTCCAATTGGAGTTGATGCATAGGAGCCACCAAGCAGCCCCAGGCAGTACAGTGCAGCAGAAAAGACACATACGCTTTTTTGCCTCATGTTAAGATGAACAATGAAGGCCAATGTCCATAATGCCAGCACGAGCGAAACCATGAACCATAGATGGATTTTCGTGCCTTGAAACACGAGAGCAAGCGGGTTCCTGATCAAATGCCGCGCATTCCAATATATTGGACGAAGAATCCCGTATTTCATGACGTCGTCGGTAAGGGCTGGCGACAGAAGATATACAAGATCCCAGAAGAATAAAGCCGATAGAATTTTAGAGCTATATTTTCCCCCAAGCTTGAACGGATCAGTTCCTTGTGTTAATTTGCAGCCAAAAAAATATCCCGAAATGATGAAAAAAAAAAGAACAGAAAAACGGCTCGCCTGGTTTATGAGGATACCGAATAATTACTATTGCAGAGAGGAAGAGTCAGGTTCCAAGAACGGCTTGGTATGAATACAGATGACAGCGATGATTGCTGCAACACGGAATGAATCTATTCGATTAATCCTCATAATAACCCGATTGTTCGTCCGACCAAATATGCTTAGAGAGTTTTCTCAACCTTATCTCATCTTCAGGATAATGTAGTTTCAGAAAGTTGAAACTAACGATGTTTATTGATCAAATCATGCATAACGCTCACGCCGAGCGGGACCGACGTTTGCTCTCGGTCCGGACGTCCGCTTTTTATTGATACTTGATTGCGATACCTCGTATCCTCGGTACGACACCATCCGGAGTCTGATCCTCACCTACCCATGGGACATACAGATTATTCCGCGCCTGCCGCTGGCTCGCTTCTTGTGTCGGAATGATTGCGTCAGCGCCAATATCTTTGGCCTTTTGCCTCATGCTTTCCAGAAGATCGGGAAGCGGTGTATTGACCGGTCCGGTCGTTTCCAGTATAGCGATTGCTTTGCACGGCCTGTCTGGGGCTGCCGATAAAATCGCAACACTGGTGGTCGCCGGGTATTTCGCCGATTCATAAAGCATGACAACGCGAGTAGTCGAACACCCGTCGACTACAATGAGAAGGGCAAGAAGTGCAAACTTTCTCATTTATAGCATCACCCTTTCGTCGTCTGGCCAGTTCACGGAAACACGAAGTCAATTATCATTGATCTCCGAGACATGGCTGGGATCTACAATCACGGCGTGCAATCCATCAGTTGCTCAGCCTCGAAATTTATCATTATGGTTAATCTTCCCAATCCGCTTTTTTAAAAAAAATGGCAAGCAAGGTTCGCTCCCTGCTGAACGTCATTCAGTCTCCGACCTGCTTAACGCCGCTTTCACAATACGATCGAGTTCCTTTGCCTCGATTGGCTTACTAACATAGTCGTACAGACCGAGGCTCAGCGACTTCAAATACGTTTCCACAGAGCCATGACCGGTAAGGATAATTACTGGAACCGACGGCAAGACCCGTTTGAGCGCGGTGAAAAATTCAAGGCCGTCCATTCCCGGCATACGATAATCCGTCACCACAAGGTCAATTTTCGCACCTTCCCGGATGATGGCAAGAGCAGCCTCGGCATCGGATTGTGGGATAACATCGTATCCAAAAGCGGCCAGGGCGTCCTGCAGGTAACTTAAAATGTCTCGATCATCATCTACGAGAAGTATTGTCTTCATATACCAACCTGCCCCTCAACCTTCTTCGCTACCCTGGGGATCACGCCTCTCGAGACACCAGCTTGATTCCGCGTGGTGAGACTCCACTGCACTTTATAAAATCTAATTCGTTCATTTCGAATATAGTGTCAATTGAAAGTGAAAAAGCCCTTTAGTTAGATACTATATCATAAATAATCCTTTCTTAACAGTATTTCTCGCCCTGTTGTCGCCCTGTATCTATCAGCTGCATCGCCATCAATATTGTGCGGATCTGAAGATACTTCAAGTATCATACTTTGGTATTTTCCCGAGGCATGAACTAAAAACAGGTTTTATTGGTAAGCATTACAGGAGATAGTATTGAGGAGGACGGGAGATAGCGTGAAGAGAAAATAGCATGTCAACAACTCGTATTAAAAAAAATGTTACAGCAGGTGTTCGTCTCATGAGACATGGCGAGTCCGCTGTTCCCTTATATCATGAAACAGACAAAGAATGACCGGCATCTGACCACGCAAGTGCTGCCTCTACAATACGACCCAGTTCCTTTGTTTCCACCGGTTTATGGAGATGCTCGAACACACCAAGGCTAAGAGATTTTAAATAGGTCTCCACGGAGCCATGGGCTGTAAGCATAATTACCGGCACCGATGGCAAAACCTTTTTCAGAGCATAAAGAAATTCATGACCGTCCATCCCCTGCACATGATAATCTGTCACCACGAGATCAACCGCAACTCCTTTCTGGATGACGGCCAGCGCGGATTCAGGATCAGGTTTTTGAATAACCTTGTGTCCAAACATACTCAAAACCTCTCCCATATCATATAAAGAAGCGAGATTATCATCAACCAATAATATAGTCTTCATATCCGATTCCCTCCATAATATGAACATTACCGTGATATTTTTTTCTCTCTGTCCCCCGTGTATTGCCCATTGTGCATTCTCAACTTGCAGCCTGGCCATGGAAGAAACGGCATTGTGTGTCTCCGGCTACTAATGAATTTCCAAATATTTAATGTGGTCCCCTCTTTCCGAAAGACGTTCAATCGAGCTTATCCGAGCACGCTGAGGATCTTAGGTCCTCCACCCGTTAACGAACTGCAACCCTGTCTTTCAATACAAAGTTCGTGTCTCTTCGAATTCATGATTTTTTAACCGCAAATTTTTCCAATTCCTTAGGCAGCGCTTTCGATAAGATCATTCTTATAATTTCGCTTTCAGAGCGGCGAAAAAAATTTCCTTCACTTTCCGATAATTTTCTTATCATCCCCTTCAAATCTCCGTCTTTTTCCCTATCGTAATAAACTGAAATTTTATCTGTTTTTGCCATATCTGTTTACCCTAATGAATAATTTCCCCTTCCGTAAGTCGGTGTAGAATAAACAAAATTGATCCACTACAATTTAGTCTATTAAAGTTCATTATAGATTAGTATACTCTAAATTGATTATTTGTCAAGAAATTAAAGATGTTGCCTAGAAGAGGAAAGAGGCCATACGGACGAGAGCATTTCGCATTTCAACCGGACTTTTGATTAATTGCTATTCTGTTGAAAAATCATTTGAAATAACTTGTTTGAGCAGAATACTTACATCAATATAGGTTTTATATCGCAGTCATTTATTGAATAGAAGCGCTGATNNATGCTCCTAAACAATGGCCGGGCGACTCCTATGACCGAGGTCCGGCAAAAAGGCGGTCAATACGCCGAGCAGGGGCAGATAGGAGCACAAGTGGTACACGAATTCTATGCCGGTTAGGTCAGCAATCCTGCCCAACACCGCGGCGCCGATTCCGGCTATGCCGAAGGCGATGCCGAAGAAGAGGCCGGATACAGTACCCACTTTACCAGGAATGAGTTCCTGCGCAAATACAAGAATAGCCGAGAAGGCGGACGCAAGAATAAGACCAATAATAAAAGCGAGGATGCCCGTCCATGTAAGATCCGCATACGGCATGAGAAGCGCAAAGGGCGCTGAACCCAGTATCGAGAACCAAATCACGCGCTTTCTTNNCCCACGACCGTGCCGATAGCCACTGCGAATAAAAACGAGAATAGATGCACCTGCGCCGATCGCACGGACAGGTGGAAGCGCTGCATCAGATAGAAAATGTAATAGCTATTGAGGCTTGAAAGATAAAAGAACTTCGAGAAGATC
>DMNE01000496.1:0-3909 GCA_003453735.1 Nitrospiraceae bacterium
TCTAATTGGTGAACATTGTCCCCTTTGTTTTACTTACTCAAACTGCTTCCGAGCAGTTCTGCGTTCACGCCATCATCATCATTGTTATACCGGCGCTGATTTTGCCATTTCGCTGACTGCCTCATCGAGGGCTTTATCGAACGCCTTCATGTCGGCGCTCAGTTCCGCTTCATACTGTTTGGTTGCGCGCTTGACGGCTTTAGCCAGCGCCTGTTGCAGCCTGGATTTACCTATGACGACCAGGGATGACGAACCGCTGTTGAGCATCGCTCCAATTTTCGTCATGTCGTCGCGTGACATTCCGCCCCAGAGGTGTCCGATTAAGGCGCCGGTTCCCGCACCCAGCACCAATTCCCCTATCAGGTAGGGCGGGAAGAACAGCGCTATCAGCGCCCCCACCGCCAGGCCGGTCCAAGCCCCGTATTGAGCTGGCTTCTCGTGCATTCTGACATGAACCATACCATCAGTGTCCTTGCTGATTACCGCCGCATCATACACACCGATGACTCTGTCCTTATAGAGCTGCTGCACGTCACTGTAATCCAGCTTCGCCTCTTCATCATTTTTGTATATCGCAGCATAGACGAATAAAGAATCTTTTGCCATTGTAACGCTCCTTTCTCAAATACGTTCGCCGATCACGTCGGCTGAAATCGTTGAATAAGATACCCGGTGTCTTGTTTGCCCGGCCATGGTCAGCCAAGGGGATAATGACGATGGGGGCGTGGAGGCGTATCTTTCCACCTGAGTACTCCTGCTTATTCTCTCAATTGAATTTTATCAGACGCTAACGCATTGTCAAAGGTGTCAGGCGATCTGACTTGGCATCGTGAAAACAGGAAAGCAGGGACAGCGACCGTTTTCATAAAGTCAGGCAACAAAAAATAGGGACATACACGCGTCTGTCCATATTTTCCTTTTCTATTCCATTAGCGTCTCCTAAAGCGGCCCGCCCGCCATATGGAAAACAGAAGCACTAAAGTGAAGACTACCGCGATGACGAACAACACTACAAATAACCTTTCTTTTATCCTCTCCCAGCCAGGGGGTTGATAGATCAGCATTAATAATCCGGCGCACACGAGCAGAGCCGCTGCAAGGACGCTCTTTGATATTCTGTCGGCGGCGTTCTGGAGACCGGCCAGGGTTTCTTCCAGTCCCTCGATGCGACTGGTGAATGTAAACTCGCCCCGTTCCAGTTGCTTGAACATTCTTCTGGCATACCTGGGCACCTCGAACCCGAGTTCCATCATTTCCTGCGAGGCCTCTCTGATCCTTTTAGCCTGTCGCCGGACGGAGCGGCTTTTTAACCAGAAGTTCTTAAAATATGGTTCCGCGAATTCTATGAGATTGAAATCAGGGTCCAGCTTATTACTAACGCCTTCATAAATTGCAATTACCTTGAAATAGAGGATCAAATCAGTGGGCAACTGCAATTTGTGGCGTCGCGCTAATGCGAAAAACTCTCCAAAAATTTTACCAAGCTCGATTTCTTCGAGGGGCTTATCATAAAAAAGGTCTATAAAATGGCCGATGTCGCGTTTGAATACATCCTTTCGAGGGACCTTTCGGACCACACCAAGGGCTAGCAACTCATCCATTAATTGCTCTGAGTCCCTGTGGGTCATAGCCATATACATTCTGATAATCGAAAGTCGCAGGTCCTCATCAAGGCGGCCAACCATGCCGTAATCGACTACTGCTATTACTTCATTTGGCAACACAAAAAAATTGCCTGGGTGAGGATCGGCATGGAAAAAACCGTGTTCAATTGCCATGGTAATGAGAATATGGGTATAGTTCCGGACCACTTTGCCGCAGTCCAGCCCTGCCCTGGTCAAGGATTCATTATCGTTTATTTTTATTCCAGAAACCTCTTCCATTGTCAAAACCTTGCCGCTAGTGTAGCCCCAAAAGATCTCAGGCACATGGATTGCCGGATCATCGCCGAAATTGCGTTTGATCCGGTCCGCATTTTGACCCTCACGCCTGTAATCAAGTTCGTTTCTCAGTGTGAATGCAAATTCATCCACCCACCCGTCGATGTTGTAGTCTGCCGCGAACTCAATTCGTCTGGAAGCGAAACGTGCCAGGGTGGATAGGACTTCGATATCCCGCTCTACAAGCGCATCGATGCCGGGCCTCTGAATTTTGACAGCAACGTTTGTGCCGTCTTTCAGGACGGCCTTGTGGACCTGGCCAATAGAGGCGGAGGCAACGGGCTTGATATCAAATGATTTGAATAATTCTTCCGGTGGAGAACCCAGCTCTTGACGGATTACGCGTGAGACTTCTTCATAGGGGAAAGGCGCAACGGAATCCCTGAGTTTGCTGAACTGCTCTATGTATTCAGGTGGAAGCAGGTCGGGTCGTGTACTCAGCATCTGCCCAAGCTTGATGAATGTAACCCCAAGGTCCTCCAGCGTCATTCTCGCACGCTCGGGCTGTGTATAAGCCTCGGTTTTTTTAAAACGGCCCAGCAGGCCATGGTGAAACGGAATCAGTCTTCCGAGATTCAACTCCTGCGCGAGCCATCCCAATCCGTACTTAACCAGGGTTGAAGCGATCTCACGATATCGATTGACAAGCAGCTTGGAATGTTTTTTCCCTATCAGCATTTATTTTTTATGTGTAGTGCAGAGGCGGTTCAAATCGACACACTTATATATTAGATTAAAAAAGCAGTTTTACAAGTCGTTGTTCTGTCAGCATCCGGATGGCCGAAAGTTCCTTGCCAGTCTTAGACCGCATGGCTGTCCTGCCACTGCTAAAATTATAATTAAAGAACGCGGGGTTCTACCTCAGCGCGGTGCGGCGGAAAAAGAGGCGCTTTACATATTCCACGAGGGTCAAATAAGTTGCAGTTATGCCGGCAAGCACAAGGAAAAATAGAGAAGGAGGCGGCACAAAACCCAGATAACGGCCAAAAGGGGTAAAAGGAATTGCCAAGGCGATCGCGACCACAGCTAGTGAAATTCCAGCCAGCCAGGGGTTGGGTCTGCTTTTAAATGGATTTCTGGTGGTCCGGATGATGAATACCACAAGAGTTTGTGTTGCTATGGATTCCATGAACCAACCTGTATGAAAGAGCGCCTCACCCGCCCGAAATACCTTGAGCATCACGAAAAAGGTCAGGAAATCGAATATTGAACTTACCGGGCCCACCGCCATCATGAAATTCCGGATGAAAGACATGTCCCATTTCCGGGGGCGTACAAGGTATTCTTCATCCACATTGTCCAAAGGTATCGGAATCTCGGAAAAATCGTAAAGCATATTGTTCAGAAGAATCTGGACGGGCAGCATGGGAAGAAACGGCAGGAAGAGAGTGCCCCCTGCCATGCTGAACATGTTGCCGAAATTTGAGCTGGTGCCCATCAGCAGGTACTTGAGCACGTTGCCGAAGGCCTTGCGCCCCTCGATGATGNNGAGCTCGTGCCCATCATGATATATTTCATTACGTTGCCGAAGGTTCGCCTGCCCTCAATAACGCCGTCATGCAGGACATTCAAGTCGCGGTCCAGCAAAATTATCTCGGCGGCGTCCTTGGCGACGTCTACTGCGCTGTCCACCGAAATGCCGACGTCTGCTGAGTGCAGAGAGGGCGCATCGTTTATACCGTCGCCCAGGAAGCCAACGGCGAACCCCCTTTTCTTCAGAGCCAGTATTATCCGGTTCTTCTGTAACGGGGTGACACGGCAGAATAGGTTTGTCTTGTCGACCTGAACGGAAAGCGCCTGGTCATCCATTGAGTCGATATCCGGGCCGGTAAGCACGCCGTCTATCTTCAGGCCCAGGCTGCCACAGATGTACTGGGTGACGAGTTCATTATCGCCGGTCACTATTCTCACGTTTACCATCGAGGCTTCGAGACGCTCAAGGGCGCTTTTGGCGCTTTCTTTTGGCGGG
>DMNE01000496.1:3920-5403 GCA_003453735.1 Nitrospiraceae bacterium
CACGTCCGAGGTCTTCAAAAAGTTTCCTAATGGAAAACATGGCGGCCTCATCAAGAGGGAGGACCTTGGCCCCATTCTCCGTTTCGAATGAGGTGGAAAGCTTCAATATGTCCTCGGGGGCGCCTTTTACCACAAGGAGCCTTTTATTGCCGTTATCAAGGAGCACGGAAACCCGGCGGCGTTCGAAATCAAAGGGCACCTCGTCTATCTTGCGCCATGCCGATGGATCGATTTCCTTATGCTCCAGTATCGCGTCGTCAAGCGGGCTTTTAAGACCCGTTTCAAAGTAACTGTTAAGATAAGCGAGTTCCAGCACGCGGCTGCTGTCCTTCCCGCTGGCATCGATGTGCCGCTCGAGATGTATCCGGGCCTCTGTCAGTGTGCCTGTCTTGTCGGTACAGAGGACGTCCATGCTCCCAAAATTCTCTATCGAGGCGAGGCGTTTTACTATTACATGCTTCTTTGCCATTTGCTGGGCGCCGCGTGCAAGCGTCACCGTCACGACCATCGGAAGAAGCTCGGGCGTGAGGCCGACGGCAAGGGCAACGGCAAACAAAAATGACTCAAGCCACGGTCTGTGAAACAAGGCATTTACCAGAAGCACGAAAAGCACCAGCAATATGGTAATACGCATTATCAGAAGTCCAAAATCTCTTGTGCCCCGGTCGAATGCGGTTGGAGGCGGCTTGGCGACGAGGGTGTCCGCTATTTCACCGAACATCGTATGCCTACCCGTCCTTATAACAAGCGCCTTTGCCGAACCGCTTATTACCGAGGTGCCCATCAAAACAGCGTTGGCGCAGGAGAGGACTTCTGTCTGACCTGGTAGTTCGCAATTGAATTTTTCAATGGGGTATGGTTCTCCGCTAAGCAGTGCCTGATTGACAAAGAAGTCATTCGCCTCAAGGACTCGTCCGTCCCCTGGTATGAGGTCCCCTGCCGAAAGGGAAACAATATCGCCGGGGACTAGCTCCGTCGTCGGGATTTCAACCGTTTGGCCGTCGCGAATCACCCGCGCTTTTAAAACAACCGACTGGCGGAGACGCTCGGCAGCCTGATCGGCCTGGCGCTCTTGGACGAAATCAATCGTGACGCTTACAAGGATTATAGCCGCGATTATAATGAAGCTTGTCAAGTCTCCGGTAAAGGCAAGCACGACGCTAGAGACAAGGAGAACTATGACTAGAGGGTTTTTGAACTTCGAAAGAAACTGAGGGATCAGCCCCCGCTTCTTGACCCCTCCGGTCACGTTGGGGCCGTAGGTTGAAAGCCGCTGCGACGCCTCCGTTTGGGAAAGGCCGGCAGGGTGAGAGCCGAGTTCTTTGAAAAGCCCGCTCAGTTCCTGTTGCCAGAAAGAAGCCCTGTTCTGATCAGCTTTCTCTTCCATTAAGCACATTTTACTTTCAAAACGTGAATTTTAAAATGAGCACTTAAGCAAGTTTTTTAGGTAAAACTTATCGCGCGAGCGCAGGATAGGAAATCA
>DMNE01000126.1:0-7985 GCA_003453735.1 Nitrospiraceae bacterium
CCTTTCTGCCTTGTTAGCTGACTATCGCTGGATAGAGCCGACTGGGTTTTTCCTCTTTCGAGATCCTGCTGATATGATGGGCATGGTTGCCTTCCTCATAAGCTGCACCACAATAACCTTCATAGCGGAGGCCATGCATCGGGCTCGGGCACGTGCTAGCGAAGCAGAGGCGGAGGCCAAAGTTGCTACCGAACGTAAGCGGTCTGAGGAGCAACTGCGTGAGAACGAGGAGCGGCTTGATCTTGCGCTAAGGTCAGCGTATATGGGCGTGTGGCACTGGGATATTAAAGAGAACAGGCGCTATTTTGACGACCAGGTCTGTCATCTTTTGGGAATAGTTCCTGAGTCGTTCACCGGGACTGCAGAGGAGTTTTTTGCGGTGGTACATACCGATGACCGAGAGAAGATCGTGGCAGCCCTGAACAAAACGATTGAACAGGATGTGCCCTACGAATCGGAGTACCGTGTGGTCTGGCCTGACAGGAGTATTCATTACATCACTGCCCGCGGTAAGCTGGTCCGAGATAAAAATGATCAGCCGGCAAAGATCAACGGCGTTTGCTGGGATATCACCGATCGCAAGAGGGCGGAAGAGTCCCTGTTTGAACTCAACGAGCAACTTGAAGAACGAGTTATTCAGAAGACCCGCTTCCATGCCATTGTTGCGGGCGTCAACGATGCCATTTTCAGGCATCGGGACAGGCAGGAATTGTTTAGAGAAGTCTGCAGGATCATGGTCGAAACAGGCGGCTTCAAGCTGGCATGGATCGGCACACTGGATATGACAAGCCGAGAGATGAGGCAGGAGGCGAGTTGGGGAGAAACATCCTATCTTGACGGCATCCGGATTGTAGCCGCAGACGTGCCTGAAGGCCGGGGCCCGACAGGCAGGGCAATTGCCGAGGGCCGTCATGTCATAAGTGCCGACTTCGAAGAAGAACCACAGATGCTCCCATGGCGAGAACGGGCACGTGCCCATGGTATCCGTTCTTCTTCTGCATTTCCATTGTATAGCGATGGCAGCGTGGCAGGCGCACTTACAATTTATTCCGAAAAGCCGAGCTTTTTTACAGAGGAAGAGATTTCCCTATTGCTTTCAGTTAACGAGAACATCTCTTTTGCTCTGGATGCCATATCCAGCGAGAAGAAGCGTCTCGAGGCTGAGGAGTCGCTCAGGCTGATCAACGAAGAACTGGAACGACGGGTAGCTATGCGCACAATTGAACTGGCAGAAACTAACAAAGAGCTCGAGGGCTTCAGTTATTCAGTCTCCCATGACCTTCGCGCCCCACTGCGACATATGTCAGGCTTCGTGCAACTGCTACGAAAAAAACTTAGGGAACACCCTGATGAACAAACTCACCAGTATACGGATGCTATAGCCGGTGCCTCAAAAAAGATGGGGATGCTTATCGACGATCTGCTCGCTTTTTCTAAAATAGGACGTACAGAGATGAAAAAGAGAAAGGTGAGTTTGGATAATCTTGTAAGAGAAGCTGTCAATGAAATTCAGGATGACGTAAAGGGCCGAAACATTACATGGGAAATCGACGAACTGCCTGATATATACGGCGACCAATCGTTGCTCAGGCTAGTATTTGTCAATCTGCTTTCCAACGCTGTTAAATACACAAGTACTCGTCCTCAGGCTGAAATTAAGGTCGGGTGGAAGGATGAAGGAAGCGAAATCATCTGTTCAGTCAAAGACAACGGCGTAGGGTTCAACATGGCATATGTGGATAAGCTCTTCGGAGTATTCCAGCGGTTGCATACCCAGGATGAATTTGAGGGCACAGGTATTGGTCTTGCCAATGTCCAGCGCATCATATCGCGCCATGATGGAAGAACATGGGCTGAAGGCGCTGAGGGACAGGGCGCAACATTTTACTTTACCCTTCCAAAGAAAAAGGAGTCATAAGTATGCCGCAACTGAAGCGTATTTTGCTGGTGGAAGACGATCCAAACGATGTGGAACTTATCATCGCCGCTTTATCTGAAAACGATCTCAACAACAAGGTTGTAACTATTCATGATGGAGAAGAAGCGCTCGATTACCTCAACTACCGTGGAAAGTTTGCCGGCAGGACGGATGGCTATCCCGCAGTTGTTCTGCTTGACCTTAAACTGCCCAGGGTGAGCGGCCTCGAAGTTCTCAGACAGATGAAAGCCGACGAAAAACTCATGTACTTGCCAGTGGTAATTTTCACCTCATCCAAGGAAGATAAGGATATAGTCTTGGGATATAAACTTGGCGCAAACAGCTATGTAGTAAAGCCGATCGATTTTCATGCGTTTATCGATGTTATCAAACTTATAGGGGCTTATTGGGCCATCGTTAGCGAACCGCCGCCGATCGAAATGTGCAGACCGAGATAGGTTTCATACAAAGAAAGAAGGAGCTCTTTTGTAAAAACAGATGGGGTAAAGCGGGTGGAAGATATAATCCTAATAGCCCGCCGGGTTCACCTGCTACTTGACCAGCACCATCTCCTGAGGACTACCAAATTCCAAAAATAACTGTAACCCTCTTGTTTTTTTGCTTGCTGCTCGCATCTCTTGACGCCAGTGTCGTCACGGCAAGAGAATATTATTATAATTATGGGAAAAGTTATGATATAATTGCTCTACAAGCAGGGGAGAAGTACATGTCGGAACCAAAGTCGAATCGTATTTTGCTGGTTGAACAAGACCCGAATGAGCTGGAACTAATTGTTACGGCTCTTAGTGAAGCCGGTCTCGCTAATGCTATTGATGTCGTCCGAGACGGTGAAGCAGCCCTCGATTACCTCCACAAGCGGGGAAAATACGCCGACAGGACTGGCAGCTATCCTGTTGTGATTCTTCTAGCCCTCAAACTTCCTAGAATAGATGGCCACCAAATACTGATGCAGTTAAAGACCACCGAGAAACTCAAGTGTATTCCCGTCGTCGTGCTTACCATATCCAAGGCAGAACGGGATATAATAGCGGGCTATGCCTACGGGGCAAACAGTTACGTGGTAAAGCCGTTTGATTTCCATGATTTTGTTGATACTATGAAAAATGTTGGTCTTTATTGGACGGTGACGTCCGAACCACCCCCAGTCGAGCAGTGCAAAATTTCGTAGGATAGTTTCGTTTAGACTAATTTAAGAAGGCTTTTGCCGGCATTTTGTGCATGAGTTTGTTGCGCATTTCCGCTCGTGCCCCGCATAAAGATCAGAATCCTCTAAAGTGAGGACTTCTTTTAGCAAATGAGACTGGACTGCTGATCTGAAACCTGTGCACACTACGACATTTACTCAATACGCCCCCTGGTCACAGGTCTATGCACAGTTTGATCGGTAATAGTTACAAGCTCCNNACCGAGAAGCCCGGTCATGCCCACAGCATTCGGATTATCGTGCTCCAGCCACTGCTTGCCGCGGAACGAATAGCCGATCGGCGCTTTCAGCTTGGTCGCAAGCGCAATCACCTCGTCGCGCGCATCCCGGCAGCCGTCGCCTCCGAAGATCGCCACGCTCTTCGCGCCTTCGATCATCCCCGCAAGTTTTTCCAGATCGGCATCCGCAGGACGAAAAACTGGCGCCACTGGGATTGCGACTTCATGAACGCCAGAGGGTGCGTCGGATGCCGCCACATCGCCCGGCAGAGAAATTGCCGTCGGCCCCCGGTCGATCACAGCCGTCAGAATTGCGGTGTTGATCACCGCTCGAGCCTGCTCCGGATTCACAACGCGTCCAACATAGAGGCATGCGGTGTCTAAAAACTTATACGGGTTCAACTCTTCGAGCGCTGCCGTATCGATCAGCCTTGTTTCCACATCACCGGCGATCGCAATGATCGACGCGCCTTCCTTTCTCGCATCCATCAGCCCGTTGAATAGATGTGTGACTCCCGGGCCCGCGGTGCCGCACACCACCACCGGCCTGCCCGTCAAATACGCCTCGGCGACCGCCGCAAAGACACCGTACTCTTCGTGCCTCACATGCACGAATTCGATTTTCCCGTTGCGGCGAAGCGCGTCGATCACGGGATTTAGTGCATCTCCGACGATCCCGTAACAGCGTTTCACGCCGGCCTTCTCAAGCATTTCCCACATTATGTCTGCTACGTTTCGTGCCATGGGACTCCTCCTTGGCAATTAGCATGAAAGTTCCTGCTTAATGAAAGTCTACCAAATGAATTATTCCTGTCAAATAGTTCATTTTGATGCTCTTCGTAGAGTCCTACAACATTCTTGATATTCATTGTTCTCCTCCTTTTCTGAATCCCAGGGACCCGCGTCTATCTATATTGTCCCACATGGCGAGGCTACAAGAAGTACCAGGACGAGCAAGGTGTGTCTGAGTCTACCTCTCCCGATTGCTCCCTATCAGACCCTCCGCCATGTCCTTTGCTCATGAATATGATATAATGCTAAAAAAGCTATGCTTTGGAGGATAGTGTGACATTCGATCGACTTACTTTTGATCCGAATATAATGGGAGGCAGGGCATGTATACGGGGAATGAGAATTACGGTGGCCCAAGTTGTTAATTTAGTAGCAAACGGCATGACAACAGCAGAGATTATTCGGGATTACCCGTATCTTGAAGAAGAAGATGTCCGGCAGGCTCTTCGCTACGCCGCTCAACTCGCGGAGGAAGAAGTTCATCCCTTACCTGCCGGATGAAGTTTCTTTGCCGACATGGGGATATCTCCTGTCACCACGGCATGGCTGAATGAACAGGGGCACGATGCAAAACACTTGTCTGAGGAAAGACTTCATAGACTGTCCGACCGCGAAATATTTAGTAAGGCTGACAAAGAAAATCGGATAGTATTAACGACCGATCTCGATTTTGGAGAGATTGCCATGACGAGTCATGCGACTAACATTAGTGTGATAATTTTTAGACAAGAGGGCCGTACACCCACTTCAATAAATAGATATCTTGAGACAGTTCTCAATGTTGCTAAAGAGGAACTCGAACGAGGTGCGATAATAACTGTTCAAGAGAGCCGCATCCGCATTCGTCATCTTTTAAGAGACTGAAGCGGAGGTATTAATTTCCATTCGAAATCCTCGCACAGTCTGATAATCCTGCTGCGCATTGCTCCGGATGACGGTTAAATTAGGAAAGTCATCATTTCGAGGAGAAAGAGGTAGTGTTGAGGAGAGCCTTGTCCGTGCGAGTTAGAGGGAGTACGTCGCGCCGAATGAGTCATCTAGATTTTGGGATATGCAGGTCGAGTCGGCATCCATGGGGCGTTTATTTCGGATAGAAACCGTTAGGGCAAGAGGTCTCCGTATTTGTGTCGATTTCTGGCGGTATATCTCGTTCCTGAATGCGTTGTCGCCACAGGCATAAGGTTTCTTGGGAAAACAAACGCTTTCACAGGAAGTGACGGGTGTTGTCGTACCCCGCTAATCACCACTTTTCCGGGAAGCGGCTCAGATTTTCAAAAATAACCGTTACAACTTCTTACCCAACTCTTTATAGAAACGAAATGATCCCTGGCTCAATCTCAAAATCTCTCATTCAGCCACACATCCGCAAAATCAATAACATTCAAAATGAATGATTACCTTTCGAACTAAACACATTGGCCGCCAAGTCAAGTTTGCGAGGTTCATGTCGTTATGCGCACATGAGATAGATCAGCTATGTCGGACTCATTAACTTCCTGTAATTGATTATCAGTTTTTCGCCAATGGTGTGAACTTTATTCGAAAATCAATGCGAGATACAGACCAAATCTCAGATAGACAATTAAGCAAGAAAAAATCTACCCAGTATTTTCATTTTCAATAAGTTACCTAAATGTCCAGACCAGCGGCCAATCTTCCAAAATTGTTTAATTTGAATCATACAGGATTATAGCAACTCTTAATTAGCCTTTTCTTTTTTTTGAGATTTACGCAGGCGCAAAGCGAAACTCCTGCCTTCGTACAATGAACGAAGAGGCACTTTTAACGCCCAGCCCATATCTGATATACCCCTTAAATGGCATAGCTCTCAGCACGGGAGAGCGCAGTGCAAGGGACCAAGACCGAGAGCACTACTGCGAATACCTGCCTTTCGGCACGCGTGCCTTCAGGGCATCGGGAAGGACGAACTTCACACCGTCTTCGATGGAGCCCTTATCGACCATTATGGCAAGTTCCCATTTTCCTTCTTTCTGGAGGTCGAGCCCTGAAACAATGTAAAGCCCATTACCCTTATCGGTTATCGTCGGTGTCACAGGGGAATTCTTGCCGGCGACCAGGTCCTTTAGGGCAAACGTAATCTCCGCACCACGAACATCCTCATCATGGGCGTCATGGATCACGATGCCGACCACATTCTTCCCGATCTTATACTCCTTGTCGTCAAGAAGGATCTCTACGCTATATTTACCGTGTTCGGTAATGTCGAAGAGTGTGTTCTGAAAGTGTTTTGTAAAGAGAATCTTTTCCCCCTGCGCAGACCCCTCTTCAGAGCGGCCCACATGTGTAGCGCTAGAGGGACTGGCAGCAAGCAGAATCACCGCCATAATCATGCCCGTTATGCCATATGATAAAAAAGCCTTCATCTTCTCTCCTTTCTCTGTCCAGTTTTTTTCAGTATAATCCAAAATTGAAAAGAAAGATAGCACCGAATTGCCTACGACTCGATACTTTCAGGCAACTGAAACTCCATCAAGGTTAAGATCTGGATAAAACACCATTAGGAAAATCTAGGGGCGGCAGTTTCAGCCACTACTCCGCAAAATGATGACAGGACAAATAGTCTCTATTTCCAGTTGAAATGTTGACGGGGTGGGATATTCTTTTTCCTTCATGCTAAACTAAACAGGCTTAGATCGCGTGCGTGATTTTCCATTCGTAACCGTTACTGGGCAAATCTGTCTCGCGAGGAGTACCGCTAATAATCAGCCAAACAAGCAAATTATGCTTGATTTGATAGCGCATCCTCGCTGAGGACGAGAATCGATCACATCTAGGGAAACCACACTCACAGCATTCCGGAGAGATAAGAAATACTGATGAAAACCTTCAACCTTCTGAAAAAGTTTAGCAGGGTGCTGAAGAGTCCTGAGTCAGTTCTATATGAAGAAGGTGACGCTGTCAGAGTCTCCACAATCGACGATCGTGAAACAACTCATATCGCGACATATCCCCTTGTAACAGGTATTCTGAATAGTTAGCAATTTTTTTAGCAGCCTGTTAGACATTCTATGTGCCATAAAATCTTGATGGTCCCTGTACTACCTTCCATTCAGCAACCTGGATTGCCGTCATGAGCCCGACTCACTTCGTATCCCGCATCCNNCCCTTAGGTGCAATTCCACGAGATAAGCGATATCTTTATCGTCTTCAATAATCAGGATTCTGCGAGATATGTTTTATAGCTTCCTGAGCATTCATGCTCTAGCTCATATGCATCAGCTTACTATATAAATTGACATGAAACCGCCCGTGACCAAAATTTTAGCTCTCCGTGATAATTTCGTGACTATTTTGTGGTATTCTTTAATGGGTTACGAGAACTCCCCGTGCTCTTGGCACGGGAATGAATTGTTTCAAACCGTATTTCAATAACATAAGAGGAGGTATTACTATGAGAAGTAAAGTGACGTTTTCTGCTTTTTTGGCGTTAGTGGTCTCTCTGTTTGTTGGGATTTCCAGCTTTAGTTATGCCGAAGAGATGAAGCATATGCACGGAGGAGGTGCTTCCATGGAGATGCACCACTTCCATATGCTGATGAATCATGGTCTTTCGATGGTTGCACAGGGCTCGGACATGGCGATGATTGCCGACATGAAGATGGCTCCAGGGGTCGACCAACATGCTCTTCGGCACGGACAACACATGATAAAGGAGGGCAAGGATCTGATCACTCGTGCTTTAAGTGGCCCCGAGATGATGGCTATGATGAAGATGCACGCCAAGGATCCCGTGATGGACTATACACATCAACTGGGCGAAGCCATGATCACAGTGGCAGACATGGCCGAAAAGATGTCCATGGAAGACATG
>DMNE01000126.1:8084-12822 GCA_003453735.1 Nitrospiraceae bacterium
ACTGACACGATGGGGAGCAAGGAAATGATGGACATGCATGCAAAAGGCATGACACCGGAGAAATCACCTATGATGGGAATGTCTCATCATTATGCCGAAACTGCCATGAAGGTGATAGATTTACTTTCCAAAATGCCAGCGAGTTCTAAGTAATTGCCATGGATAGGGGCGGCGCTGATGAGCCCTGCCTCGATTCTGGCGAGGGAACTCAACATGAATAATCGAGGAGACAATAGCACAACCTCTCCTCCTAAAACGAGGTTCCTATCATGAGAACTGCAATTTTGCTTATGTGTGTGCTGCTTTTCCCCTTCACAGCTTTTGCCCTTCACACAGATCAGCCGAGCTCCGGTCCCCACACGAAGCACTATGAAAACAGCCTCTTTAAAATGACGGAGAAAGGGTTATTCTCCGTAGAGATGGTGATTAAAGAGAAGGAGCTTAAAGTAGGAGTGAACACTCTTGACATGATTGTTCATGACAAGGACGATAAAGATGTGGTAGGTGCGGAAATAACAGTGGCTCCCTGGATGCCCGAGATGGGTCATGGCGTTTTTGAAAAACCTGTTGTCCTAGAGAGAGGCGGAGGACTCTATAGCGTAGACAATATCATACTGATAATGGGAGGGCACTGGGAGCTAAGAATGAAGATTAGAACGGGTGCTGTGGAAGACACGGTCACTTTTAATTTCCCAGAGGTGAAAATCTCGGAAACACCATCTCAAGGCGAACACAAAATGACGTATTCTTNNGACATACCAATTCCAATCGGCAGGATTACCGGCTGGAAACTACGAGTTGAAACAGCGGACGGACGCCCTGTGAGAAATGCTGATATTGCCATTGTAGGCAACATGCCGGAGCATGGGCACGGCCTTCCAACTCAGCCCGAGGTTGCCAAGGGGATGGAGGATGGGGATTACATCCTTCAGGGCCTAAAATTCAGCATGCCCGGATGGTGGATGATAACGCTGAGGATTAAGGCTCAGGACATGGATGACACAGTTACCTTTAATCTCCTTCTTCAATAGCAGGAAGGTCTTATGTCGAAAAATCATACATATCTATCGAGACGCAGTCTAAAGGCTACGATACTTCTTATCGCAACCTTTATGGTTCTATGCCATGTTGCCGCCGATTCCCCATGTGCAGCACAGACCGATATACAGCCTGCATGGAGCAAACAGGAGATTTCCATTCTCCGCTCTCTATGGATAGGGACCCTCCCCCCTCTGCCGAAAGACCCGTCTAATGCTTTTGCAGATAACCCTAAGGCGAGAGCCCTCGGCGCGAAACTCTTCTTCGACCCGCTTTTTAGCGGGAACTTGAAAGTTTCCTGCGCCACCTGTCACAGACCTGACATGAACTTTACTGATGACCTTCCCTTGGCGCATGGCATGGGATCAACAACAAGGAGATCAATGCCTCTGCTTGGCGTGGCATACAGCTCATGGTTTTTCTGGGATGGGAGAAAGGATAGTCTCTGGTCACAGGCTTTGGGGCCTATCGAAAGCAACGTTGAGCATGGATTTACCAGAACAGCATGCGCTTATTTGATCAACAAGAATTATCGGAGTGAGTACGAAGAGATTTTTGGCAAGATACCTGACATTACAAATGCTGTCGCAAGCCCTGTAACAGAAGATGTCAGCGTCCTGAAGACATGGATATCAATGACGCCAGACAAAAGGGATGACGTTAATCGTATCTACGCAAACATTGGCAAGGCAATTGCTGCCTACATGCGGACAATCGGGCCGGGGCCGTCTCGATTTGACAGGTACGTCGAGGCTCTACTCAATAATGATATGGCCACCCTTCAAGAATCTCTTACCGCTGAGGAAGTGAATGGTCTCAGGCTTTTTATCGGCAAAGCAAAATGCACCAATTGTCATAGCGGACCGCTCTTCACCAATGGCGATTTTCATAATACCGGGGTACCCACACCCGCAAAAATGCCTCCGGACAAGGGGCGCGCAGATGGCATAAGGAAGGTTCTCTCAGATGAGTTCAATTGTCTTGGCAGATACAGCGATGCCGGCCCTCAGGATTGTGCTGAATTGCGGTTCGTGGATGTCGATATAGAAAAATATGTCGGAGCATTCAAGACACCAACGTTGCGAAATGTTGCTGAGAGGGCACCTTATATGCATGCCGGTCAATTTGCAACCTTGAAGGAAGTCCTTGCGTTCTATCGCCAGTCGAAGAGCCACGAACTTGGTCACGGTGGGTTGAGTGACGAGGAATTAAGTCAGCTTGAGGCATTCCTTCATACTTTGAGCGGGCCAATTATAACGATTGATAGCCGTCACTCCCGGTGAGCGTATTCGTTATTAATTACTACAAATAATCTAGACTGAGTGACATCTTGCTAATTGCTAAATACCGAATGAAAGTCGCACCGCCGCTGATATAATTCTACGTGCACAAGGGAGTACGTCGCGCCGAATGAGTCCTCTCGATTTTGGGATATGCAGGTCGAGTCGCCATCCATGGGGCGTTTATTTCTGGCGGTACACCTCGTCTCTAAATACGGCTATGGAAGGCCGTTTTTTACCCGTAACTGATATCGTCAAAACGGGGCGAGTGTCAGGTAGCGCGGTGAACTTCGGAGACTGGCTTTCTCACAGAAATGTGCAGCTCCACATTACAGGAATGTGAAGTTCCCCGTAATGTGAAGTAAAGGTTGCAAACATATGAATACCAATAATTCCTGCTGAATCTACTTCACATTACGGGGAGGCTTACAACGATTCAGGTCAGCATATGATGTCATTTCTTAGCACGCAAATAGTATTCTTGACAAGGCCGCGATGGTTGCACAAAAAGTCCAGATACTCATTGAGCAGCTTGGATTGATAAGATCCCTCGCAGTTCCATTTCTCATGCCTTTGAGATATGGCCATATACATTTCGTTGTCAATAATTTAGATGTTTCAATGGGGAGTATATCTAATGCGGCCTTATTATAATGTGAAGTTAATCTTCGCAGAATGCTTATTGAAGAAGGAATTAAGGCAACAACTTCACATTACGGGTAACTCCACATTATCACAGAAGTCAACAGCAGCCTCATATTTTCGTTACCAAAGACTTCGCCCCGTACTTTGCAGGGCTGCGACGCGCTGGAGAGCAAAGAAAGCATTGAGAAAATCTTGTCGCCCCAGTTCCACTCGTGTGAACTTCCAAAAGTAACCGTTATCGGAACCGGCCTCAAAAGAGGTGAGACAGTATTGTCAGCGCTTGGCGGCAAGTACACCTACGACTAAACACTGGCACCATTTTGACGGGACAACAATTTCCTATTATAACCTTCACTCTTCCGAGGGGCCTGATTTTGCGTATAGCATGTCGCAACAAACATTCCTCACGGAAGTCCCTAAGGGCAGGATTCTCTTCCGCTTTGACAAGAATATCAGTTTTTATCTGCTTCAAAACATGTCTATGCCGGACAAATGACCCCGAAATACGACAATATCAAAATACGTTATGCCATTCTTGACAGGCACTATAGATTTGGTAGAGTGAAATTAATCGAGAGTGAAAGGAGGGGTTAAAATAAAGACTCGATACACAGGTTTTTTAAGGAGGATATCGAGATGAAAAAATGTACTTTCTGTGCGGAGGAGATTGAAGCGATGAAAGCGCAGCTTCATCAGCACTCCTCGGCCGGGAAGTGAGGGCATACGTCATACACGCATTCACATACCCTTGAAAGCGGTGATTCAGCGCCGTCGATGACGGTAAGTCCTTACCGACTTGATGGGGAATACACCAAAAAAAGGAGGAAGAAAGGAATGAAGAAGACTCTTATCGGGGTATTGCTGTTTGCAGGGGTACTTATGGTGACGAATGGCGTTTTGATTCTACAGGCAGGCGCGGCCCAGATATCAGACAAGGATATTGAGTTGATGAGGAAGGATATACGGTCGCAAGTAAAGCAGCTTGTTGCAGCAAACATGCAATTGACGGATGCAGAGGCAGAGAAATTCTGGCCGGTATACGATCAGTATGCGGCTGAAATGAAAAAGATTAACGATGATCGTCTTGGCATCATTAAGCAGTATGCGGACAACTACGGCAGCTTGAGTGATGCCGAGGCCTTGAGTTTAACAAAGAGATGGATGGAGGCAGATGCTGCCACAGTCCAGCTGGCACAGAAGTACCTTCCACTTTTCGAAAAAGTCCTGCCTGGCCGGAAGGTGGCTCGCTTTATGCAGATTGACAGACGGCTTCGATTGATGATAGATGTCCAGGTCACCTCACAGATTCCGATGGTGGGTGAGTAAAGGTGATTAAGGGCACCCCCGTTGACTGACGTAGTATTTGATAGACTGAAATTAATCGAGAGCGAAAAGAGTATGCGTGACCATCACAATCCCGGCGGAGTAGGGACGACCTTTTGATTTGAATCTATCTACTGATGCATGATTTTATTGTACACGGTATTCCGTGGCTCATCGGTACATTGTTTCTTTCCGGTGGTAACCTAATGCCTATCGCGAGAACGCCACAGTCTCAGGTACAGGAAGAAGCCAAACTTTCCGAGGCTGCCGGGACACTTTGTAGATTTCGCCCCGTGCTGAACCGGGAGAGTGGCTTTGCCCTCACTTCCCAGCGGGGGCTGGTAGCCCTTTCAGGTCCTTCCTGGACTCCACACTGTAGCGTTTATGCAACAGACGCAAGGTTTCTCTTGGAAATAGTTAGTCATGGGGAATCTGACCGATGAGGATTACGT
>DMNE01000031.1 GCA_003453735.1 Nitrospiraceae bacterium
GCAAATGATAATGTAAAGTAAGCCGACCAATACCCAGTAAATTCAATCCGTTTCGGTTGAGCTACTTTACATTATCACCCCATATCACCCCATAGTTTATGTAGGCATATTGCCTAATAACTATAGGGAGGTTTTACGCTCGTGACAAATGAAAGGCAACAGACACTAGAAGAACTCTCATCGGAAGCAGAAGCATATTTTACGACCCTGTCATATTCCGGTGACAGGATCCGGATCTTTAGACGGGGATGGCATGCATTAGATAATTATATGGAAGAGCACTCTGTGCGCTTTTACGAACCAATGGTGGGGAAAGAGTTTATCGAGAACATCCTGAGCACATGCTCCTACGCCGAACTCAGCCAGTCAAAGAAGGATATTATCCGAAGCGTCAACGTACTCACTGAATATCAGGCTGCAGGCACGGTAAAGTTCCGTTCAGTGTTAAAAACACACGAATTAAAAGGTGAGATCGGTGAATTTATTCTCGGGTTCCTCTCTTATCGGATGTCCAATGGTTTGGCAAAAGACACCTTGGACTGCAATAGGCTTTATCTTCATAGATTCCTGGATCACCTTGCAGCCAGAGACGTGCGGACGGTTTCATGCATCGAGAAGCATCATATCCTGGACTTCATCAACAGTCTGGCCTTCTATAGTAAAGCCACCATGCATTGCATGCTGTCCTGCCTGAGGAATTTCCTGAAGTATTTACGGGACAAGCAGTATACGGTTATTGACTTTTCCTATCTTGTGCCTAAAAGCAGCTACAAAAAGGAAGCGCGCCTTCCGACAACCTACGAAAAAGACGAGGTCGAACGCCTGATACAGGCCGTCGATCGCGGAAATCCCAAGGGGAAACGGGATATAGCCATGATTCTTCTGGCTGCCCGGTTGGGGTTGCGGGCATCTGATATCTGCGGCCTGAAGTTCGAAAATATTCATTGGGAAACAAACGCCATATGTCTTACACAGCAGAAAACAAAGGAAAAGATCGAGCTGCCTCTCTTAGAGGAGATAGGCACTGCGATCATTGACTATCTGAAATACGGAAGGCCGACGTCCAAGCTCCCCTACATATTTACCCACTTAAACCAACCCTATGATAGACTGGCGGAACCGACGCTTCACAGCATAGTTTGCCTTTATTTAAGACGCGCCCGAATAAGCAATGTCGATGAGAAAAAACACGGCCCTCACGCGCTTCGTCACAGTCTCGCGGGGTTCCTTTTGAAGAAGAAAACTCCGCTTCCTGTAATCTCGGAAGTATTGGGACATGCCAATACGGAAAGCACGAAGACCTATCTCAGGATCGACCTGGAAGCTTTACGTCTGTGCGCTTTAGAAGTTCCGCCGTCGGCCTCGCCTTGTTACCATGAGGTGGCCTGAGCATGGAACTTTGTGGAATAAACGCCATTTTTATCAAGCAATATATCGAGTTCAAGAGAAACTTAGGCTATGCCTTCAACTGTACGCATAATCTCGGCATGTTCGACCGTTTCACCGTCGCTCATGGCGCCAACACCGTAGGCTTAACGAGGGAGTTGGCCGACAAATGGTCGGAAAAACGGCCAAATGAAGCCGAGGTCACCAGGTATAAACGCGTGAGTGACGTTATCAACTTCTCTAAATACCTNNACCTTTACCCCGTATATTTTCTCACGCGAAAACCTGGAGGCTTTTTTCGCCGCAGCCGATGCACATGAAGTCAACGGGACTTCAACCATGAGATATATCCTCCCTGTCGTCTTCCGCCTGATTTACGCCTGCGGCCTGAGGGCAAACGAAGCCTTATCCCTGAAGTGCGGGGATGTCCATTTGGAGGAGAAGTACATCATCATACGCGAGCCGAAAAACGGCCATGACAGAATGCTTCCCATCTCCAGCTCACTGGCGAACATATGCACTTTATATGAGCAGCGATGCCTGGATAGACATTCGAAGGGAGATTATTTTTTCGCGCAAAAGAACAGGAGACGGTATGCCGCCGATACCTTATACAAGTGGTTCCGAAAAATCCTCTGGAAAGCCGACATCTCGCATGGCGGCAAGGGGCTAGGGCCAAGGGTGCATGACCTGAGGCACTCGTTTAGCGTCCACTCCCTGGAAGCGATGTCGCGCAGCGGCCTGGATTTATATTATTCCCTGCCCATCCTGTCCCAATATCTCGGACACCGATCTTTAGAGGCTACAGATGCGTATGTCAGACTGACTCTTGAGATGTATCCAGAGCTGGTCGGGGAAATAGACAATCTCTGCGCTTATGTATTCCCGGAGGTGAAGCTACAATGAAACCGACCGATTTCTCCTATTATCTTACAAGTTTTCTCTCGAAATATCTTCCTTCAGAAGTCGGTGCCGGCAAAAATACTATCGCTTCCTACAGGGATACTTTTATCCTCTTCCTTACGTTTCTAAAGGATGTGAAAGGCATACCTGCTGACCGACTGACCTTGGATATGGTCACCAAGGACATTACTGTCCAGTATTTGGAATGGACGGAAAACGAGCGCCGTTGCAGCGCCGCCACACGAAATGTACGATTGGCTGCAATCCATTCCTTTGCCCATTTTCTGCAGTATCAGCATCCCGACAATCTGTTGGAGTGGCAGCGAATCCTGTCCATACCGGCAAAAAAGACCGAAAAGAAAACCATCAATTACCTTACCCTGGACGGTATAAAGCTTCTTTTGAAAATGCCGGACCAAAGTACGCCGGTTGGTCGCCGGGATCTGGCCTTGTTGACGTTGCTTTATGACTCGGGAGCAAGGGTTCAGGAGCTGATTGACTTGACACCATCACAAATCCGATTTGATAAACCTTATCAGGTAAAACTGATCAGAAAGGGCTCTAAGGCAAGAATTGTGCCGCTGATGGAACCAACAAAGCTGCTTCTGAACAGGTACATGGATGAGCAGCGGCTGGAGGAATCGTCTGCCAATATGCATCCTCTGTTTTTCAACAAGCGTAAGCAAAAGCTGACAAGGGCAGGGGTCAACTATATACTTGCCAAATACAAGGACAGAGCTCGGGAAAAAGATAATTCGCTTGTTCCCGCGGTACTGACGTGCCATTGTCTACGCCACAGCAAGGCCATGCACTTGTTGCAAGCTGGAGTAAACCTAGTATACATCAGGGATATCTTGGGCCATTGTTCAGTTCAGGTGACTGAAATTTATGCAAAAGCAGATTCAAGACAGAAACGTGAAGCCATCGAAAAGGCATATACAGATGTGACGCCAAAAGAAGCTCCGGTGTGGCATCGAAACGATAATTTATTGGATTGGTTGAAAAACTTCAATCGCTAACAGGCTCTTGATAATGTAAAGTAAATCGAGCGGGTTGCCTTGGAAATATTGCAATAGCAAGGCTTACTTTACATTATCATTTG
>DMNE01000404.1:0-250 GCA_003453735.1 Nitrospiraceae bacterium
TCCTGGATGATCTCATACTGCCAGCCGTTGGCTACGCAAAACGGGGAGAGAAATTCCACTTGCCGGACAAGATCTTCCTTCTGGTCCTGGGAGCTCACTCTGGCATACCTACCGTTACTTTCTTGAGCTTGTCGGCTTTCCTGGTGATACCATGCTCCGCCAGGTCATATCTTCTGTGTCCTCCGGCAGTCCTGGTGCTCGTTATTTTCCCGGCCTTCTCCCATCGCCTCAACGTATCCACCGACACTCC
>DMNE01000404.1:281-558 GCA_003453735.1 Nitrospiraceae bacterium
TATTATTGAGCAGCATCTACCCCCTCGGCAAGGTCTGCAGTCTCGAAAGCATTAGACGCGCGAAGCATGGATGAGAAGACGCAGGCGGACCGAACGGCAATTCGAATGTACAGGTTATGAGTGCTGCCAGGTGATCGTATAAGAAACGAGACCTCAACAGACTGACAAAGGTGCCGAGAAACATAAGTTTATGGGATTACTGAGCGGTGCGGCAATTTCGGCAGTAACCCTTGATCTCGAGAGTGTGTTTGATCCCCTGAAAACCGGTCTCCTTGCA
>DMNE01000404.1:587-2665 GCA_003453735.1 Nitrospiraceae bacterium
CTCTACCTGTTCGACAAGGCCGCTTTCCAGAAGAAGGGGCAGTGTCCTGTATATGGAGGCCTTGGAAACACTGATGCTTTTATTCCTCATGTTTGTCAGCAGTTCTTCCGGGTCGAAATGGCCGTGAAAGGCAAAGACCTCATTCAGGATCGTCTCTCGTTCTTTTGTGAACTTAAGACCTTTTCCCCTGAGAAACTTCTTAAAGATATCCTTTTCCATGGCCGTATTATGACATGCTCTTGGTGTCGGAGACACTGAGCATTTGGCTAGCTCAGGATGGCCTCCCTCGTAAAGGCAGTCCGTGAAGTCTGCAGAAGTATTCTGGCAATGCCGAAGCTAACAAAGACACTGAGGTNNTTCCATAGGGCATACTGATTCGATAGCACATCGTTGTGCAGAGTTGTTGTCTCTTGGCGCAGTAAACCACCATTGTCTAATGCTATTATAGTGAGTTGTTGACAAAAGAACAACGCTACCTTGCCTCACCGGTGCCCTCAAATGGGTGTGTCTATAACCTGAACTATCATTTAGTTATGGGTACGAAAGGTCACCGAAAGAAGGCCATCATTGAATGAAAATGCGACAAAGAGAGGTAGAGGCCCTGAGAAAACCGCTAGCGCCTCATTCCACTGCTCTGACATCCCGCCCAAGATGGAGAATGCGGCGCCTCGGATGGTTCAAGTCCTTCTGCAATCAATGACCCTCTCATCGGTCACAATCATATGGACACGGACATCGTGCGCTTCAAAGGGCACGGAAGTCAGCACCTGTTCCTCATATGCAACGGCGATGAGGGGAATCCCTTGCTCCAGCTCTGAGAGCAACCTGTCATAATACCCCCCTCCGTAACCGAGCCGATGACCCCTGGGATCAAAGGCTGCGCCCGGCGTGATAACGAGGTCTGCATCATTCACGCCCCTCTGCCTTTCTTTAGGGAGATCGGGTTCTGGAATGCCCAGATAACCCGGAGATATCTCCATAATATCCATGACCTCGTAGAGATCCAATCTTTTAAGGTTTCTGTCAACACGGGGAAGGAAAATCCTCTTACCCAGGCGCAGCGCCTCTTCTATCTGTGGGAGAGTTGAGACTTCGGAACGAAAGGATGCGAAGTGAAGTATTATCTCCGCCTGCCTGAATTCAGTAAGGGAGAAGAGCCTTTCTTTAATGAGTAGGTCTTTTCTTCGCCTGATCCGGGAATCCAGAGTGTCTCTCTTTTTAAGAATTTCCTGTCTGACAATGGCTTTCTCATCCAATCCGGCTCTCCAGTGCCTCTTTGATCTTTCTGATATCTTCAACAGTGCTCTCGATCGTAAAGGGGCTTATGCCGGCGATATCGGATTCCATGATCTCATGACTAAATCGGATGGAGCCAATGACATCAGCGTCCGAAAGCTGTTTTCTAATAAACGTGAGATCATCTTCCCCTCTTACCTTATTGGCAACGACGAATACTTTCTTGACCCCCAGTCCCTTCGCCATCTGTTTTACGGTATTTGCGGTCTGTATGCTCCGCTGGCCGGGTTCCACGACAACAATGAAGGCGTCCACTGCCTCAGCAGTGCCTCTGCTGAGATGTTCAATTCCGGCTTCCATATCCACAATAACAACCTCATCTCTGCTCACGACAAGATGCTTCAGAAGCCTCCGTAAAAAAACATTCTCAGGACAGTAACAGCCTGAGGCCGCCTCTTTTGATCTACCTGTTATAAGGAGGATGATGTTATTGAACCGGTAACCGAATTCTTCCGGGATGTCATCCACCTTCGGGTTGAGCTTGAATACACCGCCGCTTGTCCCCGGTTTTGCGCCCATCCGTTCCTCGATGAGTTCAGTAATCTCTGCTATAGGACGTATGCGGGAAACATCTTCCGCCGGAACCCCTAATGCGTCGGCAAGGTTGGCATCGGGGTCAGCGTCTACAGCAATGACCCGTTTGCCGTCTGCCGCGTAGAGATGACTCAGGACAGAAGAAAGCGTTGTTTTTCCAACTCCGCCCTTGCCGGCATAAAGAAGAATTCGCATTTCAGTGCTCTCTAACTATATAAGCCCATGCAACTTCTCCACCAGGTGGTCAT
>DMNE01000323.1 GCA_003453735.1 Nitrospiraceae bacterium
CCGCAATTGTTTTTTACGTAACAATAAATTCGTGTCAGATCGGGTCCTAGGTTACCACCGCCCAAAAGACCTATTCCCGTCACGCTGTGGCACGCGATGCACGGGCCCCCGCCATTTTTAAAAACAGTTAAGCCGACAAAGAGCTTTTTCCCCAGGCCGGCGTCGCCCATGGAGATGACTTGCTTCTTTTGGGGAGGGGGCTGAAGAGCGCCTTTTGGGGAGGCAAGAAAATCGAGTATTGCCGATACATTGTCTCTTGACAATCCGGGATTCGACATCTTCATTTTGTATTCATTGAGAAGCCCGACTGCAGTCGGATCATTTGAACTGAACATCTTCTCGGGGTCGGAGATAAAATCCAAGAGCCATTCCTTTGGCATCTTTTCGTTTATCCCCTGCAGGTCAGGTCCGACCTTTTTCCCGCCGCCTATAGTGTGGCAGGGCGCACACTTGCTCTCGAATAGTCCTTTGCCTTTTTCGACGAAGCTATTTTCCGCAAAAACTCTCACGTCGTTGTAAAGCAGAACTACAGCTAACATGAAAACGAAAAAGGTTCCGTAGAGACAAAATATCTTTTTGGCTTTATCCATCTTTTTGTCTTTGCATCTACACTAATCGGTTTACCATGCAAGGGAGGACATATGTGACATTCGATTTTGTTAACAGACTGAAACCCGCCGCCTTATCAGTATCTTAAAGCACGCTCCCTGATTATAAGCACAAGCGTGCGTTCAATAACACTGTGTCCTCTCAATAAAGAAGCTATCGGCTTCTTAAAAAACTCCCTTCGTATTAATTGTGGTAGAGAACAAAGTCCTGTTTCAGGTCTGATTGACTTTCACCTAAAGCTTCTTTAGTGGTTAAACCTGTAACCCAACTTTTCGATGTTTTCTCTGGATATCTTCAGAATATTCTGTTCTGTGAGTTTCGCATCATCGAATTCGATCACGATCTTGCCATTTTCAGTTTCGACGGAGTTTACGCCATCCATCTTCCCGATGAACCTTCGCAGAGCTAGGGAACACTCGTCACAGGCTCCTTACTGGCCCCATCGAATGTGTCCGCTTCTGTAACATAATCACAAAAAGGTCCGACCTCGACATCGAAGAAGGATGGCTCCCATATCTCACCTCCTCGTTTCTGAAGTATCCTCCAGTTTTCTCATATACTACGCCACATCTCCGGTCTCGCTTAAGCAAGTGGACAACCCTTTGAGCATAATTCCTAATTGCTCCACAGACTACTCCGGGGTAACTAGCCTCAACTGTCCAAAGAGCTAACTGAGTTCTTCCGTCTTATCTCAAACTGGTGATACGCACACCACAGAATCGTCATCACCATATGGACCCTTAACATATTTATCAGCGTGCCAGTCATTTTCCCATCGGTTGCCATCTATAAGATAACGGAACCGGTATTCTTTACCTGCATCAAGCTCAAGTGTAACAACAAAGTCGCCGTTAGCCATTTTCTTAAGAGGAGTTGCCTGCCTATCCCAATTATTAAACTCACCGACTATAGTTACCTTGCGCGCCTTGGGTGCAACTGCACCGGGGAGTTGGAAAGTGACTTTGTACACATTTCGTGATCTTACAAGCTCTTTCTTGATAAATTGGGGCTCTGTTGTCTGCATCTCACGAGTAGGTACGCTTATAACCACGATGGGGTTTTTTGTGGTGATACCGGCTTTATCTGTCACAATAGATCCCCCCGCAAGAGCTTTCTCTTCCGACCTTTTTTCATGTACCATCGGTTTTTCAACCTCAGTGCTTTCATGGATGTCTTCCGTTCGCTTCCTGGTCCGAATAGAAATTTGCTGTTTTGCCTGTTGCTTTGTCTTCATGTTAATCCTCCTTAAATCGTGCCGTGCAACTTGTTAACATCGTACGGCCGATGCTTGCCAATTTGTATCAGTGATACAAACGCAATATGCCTTTCCGGATTCGTTTCCACACACAAAATGCTAACAGATCGGGCCGTATCCGCCCGGGACTCCCTTTTTAGAGAGAACGAACTGCCAGACCTGCTGCCAACGGCATCGAAAAGTGCCCGCACTGCTCAGCAAATAGTACTTCCACATCCGGTAGAATCTTTCGTCATAAAAAGCCTTTAATTTATCCCAACTGCTGTTGAAGTTCTCAAACCATGCCATGAGGGTTGCGTCATAATAGAAGCCGAAGTTGTGCAGATTTTCCACGGTGAACAATCCCTCCAGAGAAGCGGTGATCTGTTTGAGCGAAGGGATAAGGGAGTTCGGAAAGATATACTTGTCCATCCAGAGGTCGCCGGCAACATGGGAGACATCACTCCCTATGCAATGTAATAAAAACAGTCCGCCGTTTTTCAGACAGTTGTGAGCTTTTTCCATATAGGTCCGATAATTCCTGTAGCCCACATGCTCGAACATCCCAACTGAAACGATATGGTCGAACCGTTCGTCCACATCCCGGTAATCCTGCAGTCTGAGTTCCACAGGCAGTCCTCGGCATAATTCCTGCCCCAGAGAAAGCTGCTCCTTCGAGACGGTTATGCCGACGACATCGACATTGTATTTTTCGGCAGCATACTTTGCCAGACTCCCCCAGCCGCAGCCGATATCCAAAATCCTGTCTCCCGCTTTAAGGCCCAGTTTCCTGCAGATTAATTCCAGTTTGGCCTCTTGTGCTTCATCGAGATTATGAGCATCTTTCCAGTAACCGCAGCTATAAACCATCCTTTTATCGAGCATGTTCCTAAAGAGTCGGTTGCCCTTGTCATAATGTCTTTCCCCGATCTGAAATGCATGCGATTTCCTGCCCGGATTGAACATTGCTGCCCCTAGGGTATGGAGAAGAAGTCGCACATTCTTTTTGAGTTTCACCTCGGGGTCTGTAGGCACGAGCTTCGCGAAAAAGACATCGAGTTCTTCGCATTCCCACCACCCGTCCATATAGGACTCTCCCAGCCCCAAACTGCCTTCGTTCAGGACCCGTCGATAAAACCGCTCGTCTCTTATTTGCAAGTCCCACGGCCTGTCTCCGTTCAGCGTGATGCCAGCAGAAGACAGGATTTCCTGTGTAACGGTTCGAAAATTATCTTTACCTTTTCCTCCTTCGACTCTTTCCCTATTCTGCGGCAAGAAACTGGTGTTCCCAAAGTGTCTGACTGATCTCAATCGAGAGCCCTCCTTTCTGCTCGGCAATGGAGAAATCGATCCCGATGTAAAGATATTTGTCATTCAAATCTCTCTTGTTAGGCATCATGATAAACGAGCCTCTGCTTTCAAGGCTAGACACAAGGTAATCCTGCCCTTTTTCCTTAAGTACCCTGCTGTCAAAAATTAATGCATTGGGATAACGTTGCCCAATGATGTTTATTGCTTCTACCAGGCTATCGGCAAATCCGATCGATTCAATGCTCCCCAAGGCAGAAACCAGCGATATCAGCGTTCCTATTTTCGATGATGGACCAGTCGGAGAAATGATAAACGCCTTCATGTCAGTCTTTCTATTTTTAATTGCGATAACAATAAAAGGATGGGATTCCCTCTTTTTAAAATATCTTAATACGTAATAAAGTCGTAGGGAATCAGGATTCTTGCCACAATATTGTAGGATTCTTGCTCATTATTTTGTACGGGTTATCCTACAGAATAAATACAACACTTTTGATAGAGGGTATTATCATTTCAGGCCATTTGATCGAGGGATACAGCTGTCATGCCGATCTCAGCCATTTCGTTGGAATTCGTCGTTCTTAAGAAATTGGGCACCTTGTTATTTTTTGGGTTTGGTACACGCATATCTTTCAAAAGTTAATTATGAAGTCAATTTGGCCATTCTTAGATGTCGGTTAGTCTCTGAAATGAAGAACACGTGTGCCGAGGCTCTCGAAGAGTCAATATCGAATATGCTTAACACCGACGTTTAGAATGCACTTACAAGGAACTGACTGATTTTCTGCAAAATCATGCCATGTCCTTTGAGTCTATCCTGTCCGACTTCTTAACCCCTGTGTTTTCCATTACCGTTCTTAAGAACTCTTCTGCAATGCTTCTGGCGTCATAAAACTCTTTTCTACTTGTACTGCTGTCGATGAGTCCACAAAGCCCGTCCGACTCGAATTTGACTTCTTTTTCATGATTGAACAGAGAATGAAAGAGACGGAATTTTCATTGCACGATCCACGTAAGCTTTCCTTGAAGGGAATTCTATTTCAGAAAAAGTTTTTTTATCTGGTAGAGGATAAGGTCAGAGTTTTTTTTCATGTTCATCTTCACAAGGATACGCTGCCGATAGGTGCTAACCGTCTTCGGACTGCAGGAAAGATCCTTTGCTATCTCTTTCAGCGGTTTTCCGGAGGCGATCCCACACATGACCTGATGCTCACGGGGTGAGAGCCTCCCATGACGGCTTTCACCCTCGTCCATCGCATGCAAAGTCAACAACTCGGCGATGGACGAACTTATATATCGTCCTCCTCTGATCACTTTCTTTATGGCAGTGATTAGTTCGTCAGGGGCGCTGTCCTTCATGAGATACCCGGAGGCGCCGGCCTTGAGCGCAGTCATAGCATAATCTTCTTCGGGAAGCATGCTCAAAATCAAGACAGGAAGCGTGGGCCTGAGTATCTTCAACTCCCTCAGTGTCTCGATGCCGCTCTGGCCGGGCATATTGATATCGAGCACAACGACGTCCGGGTTCAACTGTACCACCTTCTCAAGGAGTTCCTGTCCGCTGCATGCCTCGCCGACGCACAGCATCGCATTCCCCTCAAGTATCAGCTTAAGACCCTTCCGAACTACAGGATGATCGTCTGCAAACACTACTTTTACCACCTTTGCCCCCTCTTAACAAGTAAAGTAGTGAATATAAGGTCCACGCTGCCGCCGGCGGGCATACAAATAAAGAACTCAGTGGTCTTGACTCCGTTAATCGCAGCGTCGATGCCAGAACCATGGGGATCTCCGTCAACGATGTTCGAGAGATTATCTACTGAGTGAAGCAGGACCCCCGTTTTGTTGTTTTCGGATTTCTCCGCTATCCAGTGGTGCCCCTTCTGAATAGCCCGTCTTTTTGCTTTTTTATTTGGTATCTCTCCCGTCATGATTCACATCGTAATTTTGTAAATTAAGGAAAGACTATAAGCTCATGTTATCACATAATCCCGTTTTAGCAAATTATCTTGTTTCGCCACGAAGGTCATACAAAAAAGTCCTCCCCGGCAGGCAGGACGCATGGTTATTCAGAATGGCTAGATTCGAACCTCGGCAGTGAAAAAAAGAAAGNNCCCTTCTGCCCAGATTCGCCCGTGATGTTTGTTGATAATCTTCTTAGCTATCACGAGTCCAACCCCGGTTCCTTCAATTTCCTTCGATGAATCCAACCGGCTGAAAAGACCAAAGAGCTGATCAGCATGCTCCTGAGTGAATCCCACTCCGTTGTCCTTTACATAATATATAGTTTCATCTTGCTTTGTAGTTCCGCCGATTTCAATTCTGGCCGTTTCTCTAGAACGTGTAAACTTGAGTGCATTGGATAACAGATTTACCAGTACCAGGCGTATCATGGGTAGATCACCCCAAGCAACCGGAAGATCTCCCCGTTCGAACTGAACATTCCTGTTGCCGATACTCGATTGCATTTCTTCAACCACATTTTGCATGAGCACTTTCATATTGATATCAGATTTGTTAAGGTCTTTGCCACTGGCACGACTGAAAGAAAGTAGGTTTTTGATAAGCTCATTCATTCTCCCTGTTTGTCCCTCCATTTCAGCTAACATTTCTTTTGCATCATCATCAAGCCTGTCAGCATACTTTTTCAGAAAATTACGGACAAACAACCCAATGATGAGCAAGGGTTCCCGGAGTTCATGTGACGCCGAATAACTGAAACTCTTCATGTCTTCATAAGATTCTTTAAGCTCTTTGGTACGTTCCCTCACCGTCTCTTCAAGGTACAAAAGGTATGTCCTTTGAGCATCACTTTCCTGCTTCTTCCAAAGCAACAAGACCACTGCTCCCGCCAAAATAATGCTAACGCCGATCAAGATCATCACATTCCATAATCTTACGCGAAGCTCCGCAAAGACCTCTTCCTTGTCTATTTTTGCAACAATAGACCATGGAACATAGGGAATTTTCTTAATTGCTGCAAGTACTTCGATCCCACGATAATCTGTCCCCTCAACATTCCCTTCCTGTCCACGCACGCCCATTGCAGCCGGTAGATGCGTATCACTGATAGGCAAGCGAAAGGCGAGAGCCTTTTCCTGGCCGTAACGAAGGGTATTAAGATAGAGTACGTCGTCTCCTTCCTGCTGTACTAGCATGGTTTCGCCCGTTAGACTTGGGGTGGGCCATGTCCGGATAAGGGGATAGAGGAAATCATGGGGAGTAATCTTCAGGAGGATAGCTCCAACTACAAAGGAAGTTCTATCCTTTTCCGACATTATCGGTACTATGAGATCCATTTCGATATTGTTAGTGACCTTGTTTCGATAAAGGTCAGAAAAAAATAACTTCTTTGTTTCCACAGCGTGGGACA
>DMNE01000036.1:0-6377 GCA_003453735.1 Nitrospiraceae bacterium
TTGGTTCATGGTCTGGTCAAGCATTGTGCATGGCGGGATTATGGCAGTTCAATCATTAGTTTATCCACAGCATAGAGGACACCTCTTGGGTGACGTGCCTGTACTACTCATAGCGGCGGCAGTATTGGCATTGCTAACTCCCAGAGGAAGAATGAGGACAGCGACCGTCAACTACCCCGACTGACGCATGATTTTCAGTCGGGGCTTGCCGGAGTAAGGCAAGCCTGGTTGACAAGGGGGCATAGAACACCATGCAGNNACTGTGGTCTGTCATTAAACAGTCCTGAAGGTAGGGGCAGTGTGGCAGGCTTAACGACCCGCGATAACAACCCCGATGCGGCCCTCACTCCGAAAGGAGGTCGGAACTTGCGAGTATCCGACACGAACTGCGTGTATGTAGCCAACCAGCGTGGCAAGGCATTGATGCCATGCTCGGCGAGAAAGGCCCGCCTGCTGCTCAGACAGGGCAAGGCGGAAGTAATCACCAGAACGCCGTTGAGGATCCGGCTGCTTTGTGCAACCGGAGAAACGGTACAGTCCGTCACCCTCGGAGTGGACAGCGGGTACGAGCATATTGGCCTGTCAGCAGTGACGAAAAGCAAAGAGGTCTACACAGCCGATATGCAGCTAAGAACCGACATTGTGGCCCTCAACTCCGAGCGGAGGCAGTACCGTCGCTGCAGGCGGTATCGCAAGACCTGGTACAGGCCCGCGCGCTTTGACAACCGCCGGAAGCCGGAGGTCTGGTTGCCCCCTTCGATTCAGCACAAGCTGGACAGCCACGTGAAGGGAGTGGAGAGCATTCACAGCCTGCTGCCTATCACCGATGTAGTGGTGGAAGTGGCAGCCTTTGACATCCGGAAGATCAAGGACCCCTCCATCGAGGGCACAGGCTACCAGCAGGGCGAGCAGTATGGCTATGCTAATGTCAGAGAGTACGTGCTGTACCGGGACGGTCATACCTGCCGCCACTGCAAGGGCAAATCAAAAGACCCCGTACTTGAGGTCCACCATCTGGAGTCCAGAAAGACCGGCGGCAATGGCCCGGGCAATCTTGTCACCGTCTGTCTGGCCTGTCATGGCAAAGTGACGGAGGGCAAAGTGGAGTTGGATATGAAGCCATCACGGGGGTTTAAAGCCGAAACCTTCATGTCCACGGTCCGTTGGATGCTTATCGATAGGCTCAGGAAAAGGGGCTTCACTGTGGCCCCCACGTATGGGCATATCACCAAGGTCAACCGCGCCAAACTGGGTCTGCCCAAGTCCCACGTCAACGACGCATTCGTGATCGCAGGCGGCAATGGGCAATTGCGGTCTGCCACCCATTACATGCTGAAGCAGGTTCGCAAGTGCAACCGGAAGCTCTTTAAAGGCGACCGGTCGCACATCAGAAACACCGCCCCGCGCCTCATCCGGGGTTTTCAGCGCTACGACAAGGTGCTTTATGACGGCGTCGAGTGCTTCATCATCGGGAGGCGCACCACAGGGTATTTTGATCTACGGACTCTTGACGGCACAAAGGTCCATGCCTCGGCCAAAGCATCTTCAATCCGCCTGCTTGAACGGGCGTCAACCTTACTGATCGAAAGGAGACTGGCGCTCCTCCCCGCCCTCACAGACGGGGTCTCCGCGCCGACAATAAGATGAAGATTCTCATCACGGGAGCAAATGGAATGCTCGCTCACGACCTGATCGCCGTTCTCAAAGAACGGCACAAGATAATTGCGTATGCGCGAGAAGCACTGGACATCACCGCACGTGATCATGTCTATCGGTCAGTTCGGGAACTGTCACCTGATGTCGTCATCAACTGCGCTGCTTTTACGCAGGTCGATAGGGCGGAGGCGGAACCGGAGGCGGCCTTGCTCGTAAACGGCATCGGTGTTCAGAACCTTGCGCTGGCATGCCATGACAGAGGTCTGCCCTTATGCCACATTAGCACCGATTATGTCTTTGACGGTGAAAAGCGGTCTCCGTACTCTCCTTTCGACAAGACACGCCCCGTCAACGTGTACGGCGAATCAAAGCTCGCGGGAGAGAAGTATATCCAGTGGCTCACGAATAAATTCTACGTTATCCGCACGAGTTGGCTCTATGGAAAAGGCGGAAATAACTTTGTTTCCACAATCCTGAAACTTTCAGAGGAACGGCCGGAGATACGGGTCGTCAAAGACCAAATAGGCTCGCCGACATCAACCGTATCCCTTTCCCATGCGGTGAAGAATCTTATCGAAACAGGTGCCTACGGGATTTATCATTTTACGGATAAAACAGACGGCGGCATAAGCTGGTTTGATTTTGCTAGGGAGATCGTAAAGTTATCAGGCCATAACACGGAGATTGTCCCCATAACCACCGATGAATTTCCCCGTCCCGCAAGGAGACCGCGGCGCTCTTTTCTTGATACAGGACTCTTCTCACTGGTAACAGGACATAAGCCGGAAGATTGGCAAAAAGTTTTGAAGAATTATCTTTCCGCATAAGCACTAGTAGCACTGACGAGCCAGTCTGTTAGGTCTTTTACAGTATTTGATGATATGAGCTCCTTATCTTAGTCATGGCGCTCCCTCAAAGAAAGAGGCTTTACAAAAATGATCCGTCCCAAGTACGTCCGTTATGGGTTGTTTGATCTGGCTTCCTGCATTCTAGCACGCAAAATTTTGCGCGCAATAATATGCTTAAGATGCAATTTATTGCTCTAATCTCATCTCCTTTCTAGGACAATCCGCCGGAAATCCTCGGTATTTTAATGACGAGATGAAAGGCGGCTTTTTTTCATTGACATCTTGCCTCGCCTTGAACACACTATTGATAGTTCTTTGATACACATAAAGTGTGAGGTTGCACACCTCGAAGGAGCCTTTGGTGTGCGTAAAACTCTATCAGGCCACTGAGAACTATCAATAGTATGCACTATTGACCTAGCATACTCTATGCTGCGTGGCACAGTCTGTACCTCTCTGTATACGGCATTTGTTCTGGCATTCTGAAAAACTATAGCAAGCAAAAACTGTACATCCTGAACTACCAGGATGCGCGGGGTCTATGACCGTGAGAGGATGTCACTCGGTGTTTTTCAAACACTTAGACTTCCCTCTTCGACTCAACTATCCCTTAAATGTCTTTAGCAAAGCAACCTGGCATGGGATGTGATAGACTTTAAATACTGAGAAGCGCTGCATTTTTTCGAGGCGGCAGCATGTCATGGAATGGCAGCTTAAAGTCTGCTGCTATTATAATAGATCATATTTTCTATAGCTCTGCAGGTAATCATTTAAAAGAATTCAGAGAAGGAGTAGTGTATGGCTAAACCATCATCACCAGGTGCCTGTTTTCGGGCTGCAATTTCTGAAGAGAAGCCGTTGCAAGTCGTGGGGGCGATAAACGCATATGCGGCGCGTATGGCTGAACGTCTAGGCTTCAGAGCGCTTTACGTCTCGGGAGGTGGTGTCGCCGCCGGTTCACTCGGTGTCCCTGACCTCGGCATTACGACCATGGACGACGTGCTTACCGACGTTCGGCGTATCACGGACATCACCGATCTGCCAGTGTTGGTAGACATCGACACCGGATGGGGGAGCGCTTTCAACATCGCGCGCACTGTCAAGTCGATGATCAAGTTCGGTGCAGCAGCTGTGCATATCGAGGATCAGGTTCAGGCAAAGCGATGCGGCCATCGTCCGGGCAAAACCATCGTCAGCAAGGATGAAATGGTCGACCGTATCAAGGTTGCAGTAGACGCGAAGACAGACCCTGACTTTGTCATCATGGCAAGGACCGACGCCCTCGCAGTTGAGGGTCTTCAGTCGGCGATCGACCGAGCTTCTGCGTGCGTGGAAGCCGGAGCAGACATGATCTTTCCGGAGGCGGTAACTGATCTGACCATGTACAAGAAATTTGCTCAATCCGTGAAAGTCCCGATCCTCGCCAACATTACCGAGTTCGGCTCGACTCCCTTATATACCGTTGAAGAACTACGCGGGGTAGATGTCTCCGTTGTGCTCTATCCTCTTTCCGCATTCCGGGCCATGAGCAAAGCTGCGCTTTCGGTATACAACGCAATCCGCAAGGAGGGAACCCAGAAGAACGTACTGAACCTCATGCAGCTCCGCGCTGAGCTCTACGAGTATCTTGATTACCATGCTTTCGAAAAAATGCTTGATAAAATCTTCTCGAAGGAGGAAATGCAATGAGCAATAAATCAGAAACGGCTGCCCCGGCAGGAACAGCGGCACCAAAGGTCAAGAAATCGGTCGCGCTGTCCGGCGTGATAGCAGGCAACTCGGCAGTCTGTACAGTCGGGCGTACGGGAAATGACCTGCACTATAGGGGTTATGATATCGTGGAGCTTGCCAGTCATGCAACATTTGAAGAAGTGGCTTATCTTCTTGTCCATGGTGAGTTACCTACCCATTCGGAATTGACCGATCATAAAAAGAAACTGAAGACTCTACGCGGTCTGCCCGCCCGAGTCAAGACAGTGCTGGAACATATTCCCGCTGCTACTCATCCCATGGATGTGCTGCGCACCGGCTGCTCCTACCTCGGTACGGTACTCCCCGAGAAAGACGACCAAAACATTCAGGGTGCGGCTGACATTATAGATCGTCTGGTTGCATCCTTTGGCTCCATGCTCCTTTACTGGTGGCATTATAGTCAGAACGGATACAGGATCGATGTAGAAACCGACGATGATTCCGTGGCAGGTCACTTCCTGCACCTTCTCCACGGGAGGAAGCCGTCGCCGCTCCACGAACGAGCCCTGGACCAGTCCCTCATCCTTTATGCCGAACACGAATTCACCGCGTCCACCTTTGCCGCCCGCGTAGTCACAGGCACGCTCTCTGATGTTTACTCAGCGATCACCGCTGCCATTGGCGCCCTCAGGGGGCCAAAGCACGGAGGTGCGAATGAAGCAGCACACGAAATTCAAAGACGCTATCGCCATGCCGATGAAGCGGAAACCGACATTAAGGCGCGGATCGCCAACAAGCAGATCATCATCGGCTTCGGCCACCCCGTATACACCGTGAGCGATCCACGAAACCCGATCATCAAAGAGATTGCAAAGAATCTTTGTAGCGATGGAGACAACATGAATCTCTTTTATATAGCCGATCGTATTGAAGCGGTTATGAAAAGGGAGAAGAATTTATTCTCCAACCTCGACTGGTATTCCTCTGTGACCTATCACATGTTGGGCGTACCTACTTCCCTGTTCACCCCTCTGTTCGTAATCTCACGGACCACCGGATGGGGAGCGCATATTATTGAGCAACGGGTGGACAACAAGATCATCCGTCCTTCTGCCAACTATATAGGCCCTGAGGACCGGAAGTATGTTTCGATCAAGGACAGAAAGTGAGGCTTGCCGCTCGGATCGTGAAGACAGTAAAATAGCTTGTTTTCAAATGGTGCGTAGCATGATCAGAATCCATTGGTCATGCGTGATTGTGGTACTTGCGCTCCGTTGTTTTCCTATTGTGAAGACATCTGACGAAAGGTAAGAGGTATACGTATGGCTTCTCACATCTCCAATATACGGCCTGAACCCGACAGGGTCCTGGTGGACATCGCCAACTATGTGTGCGACTATAAAATCAAGTCTGATGAGGCATTCGATACCGCTCGTTACTGCCTCATCGATACCTTGGGCTGCGGGCTCGAGGCTTTAGGATATCCTGCCTGCACAAAGCTCCTGGGACCGATTGCTCCCGGCACCATCGTCCCGAACGGCGCAAAGGTGCCTGGCACTCAGTTCCAGCTCGACCCCGTGCAAGCTGCCTTCAACATCGGCGCCATGATCCGTTGGCTCGATTTCAACGACACGTGGCTTGCTGCCGAGTGGGGTCATCCATCGGATAACCTGGGCGGCATCCTCGCTTCCGCTGACTACCTATCCCGGCAAGCCGTCTCCGTTGGCAAGAAACCAATGGTGATGGGGGATGTATTGACCGCCATGATCAAGGCCCACGAGATACAGGGCATCATAGCCCTGGAAAATTCCTTCAACCGCGTGGGTCTCGACCATGTCGTTCTTGTCAAAGTCGCTACCGTTGCCGTTGCGACGAGGATGCTGGGAGGGACCAAGGACGAGATCATCAATGCCCTTTCCAATGCCTGGATCGACGGCCAGCCCCTGAGGACTTACCGCCATGCCCCGAACACCGGCTCCCGGAAATCTTGGGCAGCGGGCGATGCTACTGCACGCGGTGTAAAGCTCGCGCTCATGGCCCTGAAGGGGGAGATGGGATATCCCTCCGCGTTGACGGCCAGAACCTGGGGTTTCTATGATGTCCTCTTCAAGGGGAAAGCACTCACGTTCCCGCGGCCTTACAGTTCCTACGTTATGGAGAACGTGCTCTTCAAGATCTCCT
>DMNE01000036.1:6391-6539 GCA_003453735.1 Nitrospiraceae bacterium
CCGCATTATCGACAAAAAGGGTCCTCTCCATAATCCCGCGGACCGCGATCACTGCATGCAGTACATGGTGGCGATCGGCCTCATCTTCGGTCAGCTGACCGCAGCACACTACGAGGATAACGTTGCCGCTGATCCGCGCATCGATACT
>DMNE01000501.1 GCA_003453735.1 Nitrospiraceae bacterium
GACAGGATGTGCAAAAGTCCGAATGGCGGGAAAGCATTATTTTTTGAGAAGGTAAAGGGCTCACGGTATCCTGTTGTTACTAATATATTCGGCTCATTTGAGCGAATGGGGCTCTCCCTTGAGGTCGAGAAACTCGACGATATTGCCAAACGCATTGAGGAACTGCTGAACCAGGCCCCGCCAAAGACATTCTTCGAAAAACTGGCCCTGCTTCCCAAGCTATTTGAATTCTCAAAATATCTCCCTAAGAAGGTTAAAAACGGCCCCTGCCAAGAGGTCATTAAAACGGATGATCCCGACTTGAGTAAATTCCCCATCATTAAATGTTGGCCCGGGGATGGTCAGCCGACTGATGAGGGAAGGTTTATTACCTTCCCCATGGTCTTTACAAAAGACCCAGAAACGGGCCACCCGAATTGCGGCATGTACAGAATCCATGTCTACGACAAGACCACGACCGGCATGCACTGGCATATCCATAAGGACGGTGCTCGGCATTATGACAAATACAGAGCCCTCAACAAAAAAATGCCGGCCGCCATAGCCGTCGGCAGTGACCCTGCTGTCATCTATTCCGCAAGCGCACCCCTTCCTGAATCCATTGATGAGATGCTTTTTGCGGGTTTTTTGCGAAGGGAGGCCGTGGAGATGGTGAAATGTATTACCTCGGATATCGAGGTGCCAGCTAACAGCGAGCTTGTTATTGAGGGCTATCTTGAGCCCGGAGAAGTGCGAATCGAGGGGCCTTTTGGAGATCACACGGGTTTCTATTCGGCAGCAGATTATTACCCAGTCTTCCACGTNNATGGAAGACTGTTATATGGGGAAGGCCACGGAGAGGATTTTTCTGCCCCTAATAAGGCTCGATTTTCCGGAAATACAGGACATCAACCTTCCCATGGAAGGAGTATTCCACAACGCCGCACTCATTTCGATCAAGAAGAGTTATCCCGGACATGCAAAGAAGATCATCCACGGCTTATGGGGCAAGGGCCAGATGATGTTTGCAAAGCTTTTGATCATTGTAGACCATGATGTGAATGTCCAGAATATCTCCTATACGGCGTGGCGCGTGCTGAACAATGTTGATTGGAAGAGAGATGTTGTCATTGCCGAAGGTCCTCTTGATGACCTCGACCATGCCGCAAACTGGCCGAAATATGGCTCAAAGATGGGTATTGATGCGACGCGCAAAACAAGAGAGGAAGGCATGATGCGCGACTGGCCTGGAGAGTTGTTCATGTCGGAAGAAATCAGAAAACTCGTTGATCGCAGGTGGACGCAATACGGGCTAGATTAAGCCTTCTCTGTGACAAATAGACTTGACTCTTTAGCCGACGTCGTCCAGGGATTACGACAAAACCACCTGGCGGTATATATTTGAGCCTCGTTTCGGTGCCGACAATTCCTTTTTAGTTTCTGCCGAGTTAGTTGTCTTTGACAATTGTCATGACTGGTTATATATAGGTCATAGGTAAACGCTTGTCCAGCCGGCCGCCTGAATTCCCTCTGACATTCTGCCAAAGACGGAGAATGTGGCGCCCATGAGTGTTCAAGCTATTCTGATACAGATCTTACCGAAGTGCGCGCTACTCTCCATGTAACGGAGTGCTTCTGCGACGTCTTTGAAGGAAAAAACACGATCCACCACAGCATGAAGGCGATGGAGACGGATGACCCGATTCATAGCCTCGAACATCTCACGAGAACCAACGAAGATTCCCTGCATGCGGATCTTTTTCATGATAATTGGGCGGGGATTTATCTCCCCTGAGGCTCCGGTCAACACCCCGATCAAACTGATTCGTCCTCCCACGCGAACTGCCCTGAGCGATTGTGGCAGGGTACCGGCACCCCCGACCTCCACCACAACATCCACACCCTCCCCACCGGTGAGCTCCCGAACCATGCTGCTCCAGTCAGGTATCGACTCATAGTTGACACAATCCGTTGCGCCCAGTTCCCTTGCTCTTACCAGCTTCGCCTCACTGCGAGACGTGATAATCACCCGTGCCCCGGCCAACCGCGCGAACTGCAAGGCAAACAACGATACCCCGCCCGTACCAAGTACGAGTATGCTTTCTCCCGGTTTCAGACCATTCTCAATCAACGCGTGCCAGGCGGTGACCGCTGCGCAGGGGAGTGTGGCAGCTTCTTCGTAAGAAAGGTGTTCGGGAATATGCACTACGCCGTCTTGATGGAGCGCTACGTACTCAGCCAGCATCCCATCGGTGTCTCCACCCAATGCCGACTTCGCCTTGGCTTCAGTCAGTTCGCCTGCTATCCAGGCCTGCATAAAGATACCGGCAACGCGGTCGCCCACCTTTACACGTGTGACACCCTCGCCGACAGCTACAACATCCCCTGCCCCGTCCGAGAAAGGGATAAGAGGCAACCGAAGCTTCGGGTTATAGAGACCCTTCACGACCAAAAGGTCACGGTAATTGAGAGATACTGCCCGAACCTTCACCATCACCTGTCCATGACCAGGCGATGGCTCAGGCCGCTCGGCAAGCACCAGCTTATCGATACCAAAAGTGTCTTTGATCTCAAAAACCTTCATACACTCTTTTGCTCCGTAGGTTGCGGTTTAATCATTCCTCTCCCCAAACTTTATCATAATAATCACTAACTATCTACCTCATCTCCTTTCCGATAGCTTTAATCTCTTCCACAGCTTCAGGGTTAAGGAGTGCGCTAAGGTCGCCTGTACTCTCTCCAAGGTAAGCACTTCGTATCACTCTCCTCATAATCTTTGCGTTTCTAGTCTTTGGCAGATCCTCCACGAGAAACACTGCTTTTGGCATAAATGGTTTTCCCATCTTCTCACCAACAAGTTTTTTTATTTCATCTTCGAATTCCTTAGTCTTTTCTTTAACCGATCTCAGGACACAGAACACCACAAGCGTCTGCCCCTTAAGGGGATCAGGAATGCCTATCGCTGCAGATTCCATGACACCGGGATGTTTCATGACAACCCTTTCCACTTCGGCTGGCCCAACTCTTTTACCCGCTACCTTTATAGTATCATCAGATCTTCCAAGTATGTACCAAAGGTCATCACTATCAACGAGGGCAAAATCACCGTGCACCCATACATCAGGAAACCGCGACCAATACGTTCTTATATATCTCTCCGGATCTTTGTAGAACCCGCGTGTCATCCCTATCCATGGTTTCTTAACAACAAGTTCTCCCACCGTTTCCCTTATCGAAACACCGTCCTCGTCAAAGACATCCGCCGCCATCCCCGGGGCCGGCCCTGAAAAGGCTGTTGGCTTTAGAGGCGTCAGGACATTTCCCAAGAGGATTCCCCCGCTGATCTCCGTCCCTCCCGAATAGTTAATAATGGGGATTTTCTCTTTTCCCACTTCTTTAAAAAGCCACATCCAGCTTTCATCGTCCCATGGCTCCCCGGTTGACCCGAAAGTCCTTAATGATGACAAGTCATATCGTTGGACCGGTCCAATTCCGTGTGCCATGAGCATCCGTATCAGCGTGGGGGCAACGCCGAGGCTGGTGACTCCGTGTCGCTCTATACTGGACCAGAGGCGCCCCATATCCGGATAATCGAGAGAACCGTCAAAGAGCATCATGGTGGCCCCGAGAATAAGAGTGCCAAATACCTCCCACGGACCCATCATCCAGCCCATATCCGTTATCCAGAACATCGTGTCAAATTCCTGAATGTCCATGCCTTGGGTCATGTCCTGGGCGCTCTTCAAGGGGAATCCGCAGTGGGTATGAACAGCTCCTTTGGGTTTCCCTGTGGTGCCGCTTGTATAAATGAGCATCAGCGTATCTTCCGCATCGGTGCGCTCTGTGTCAGTGATATGCGATTTTCCTTTCACTATCTCATCCCAGAGCAGATCCCTTTCATTGAGAGCAGCGTTCTCTCCTATATTCTTATGTATGATCACCTTCTTAACAGAAGGGATTCCCTTAATGGCTTTATCGAGTATCTGTTTCATAAGGAACTTCTTCCCCCTTCTTATGTAACCGTCACAGGTGAACACACCCACAGCCATGGTTTCGGCTATCCTTGTTGATATCGCATCGTGTCCATAACCAGAAAACAGGGGAAGGACAATTCCACCTATCTTGATAATCGCACAGAAAGCGATGACAATCTGCGGTGTCATCGGCATATACAGAGCCACGATGTCACCTTTCTCAAAGCCAATCCCTCTCAACGCATTTGCCATCCTGTTGACCTCCATCCAAAGGTCCCTATAAGACATCACTGTTACGGTTCCATCCTCTGATTCGTGCCGTACCGCCACCCTATTCTGCGCAGGCGTACCGATATATTTATCGAGCATATTATGGATAATATTCATCTTTCCGTTCACGCACCATTTGGGAAACTGGATACCCGCCGAAAAATCGACAACCTTATCATACGGTTCGTAAAATTCAATATTGAGATCCTCAATTACAGCGTTCCAGAACCATTCGATATTGTCCGTTGATTTTGTAATAAGCTCGCTAATGTCCCTTACGCCATACCTATCCATAAATCGTTTCAGTCTACTTCTCTTTATATAATCATCGCTCGGTTTCCATACGAAGTCCCGCTGCATCTCTACCACCTCGGCACACTCACAGAATTAAACGGAAACGGGTAATCATCTCTATTTTATCATCCCGGTATATCGGGGATTTTTCTTAAGAGAGATTCCCGACAAGCGGGAATAACAGATTGCGCGTCTATGCCTATGCACTTTCTCCGCTTTCTCAAATTTCTCGTGGATATTTCCCGATGATGACATCTTATCACGGAGAGACGACGATGACATCCTCCCGCCGCTAACTCCTTCTGATGTCTGTTTGTGGTCGCCACAGCGCAGATAAACCGATATAATTACAATAATAGGAAAGAATATGTTTGCCTATACTAACCTGATCTCCCAATTTTGCTGAATGGAACGATCTGCTGATCTTAAGGTCTTTATTACGAATAGGGACTCGACATGCGACGAATGTGGTGAAAATCTCGGTCCGAAGGCATGGATTACCCTGAACAGAGATAAAGGTGCACTGTGCCTGGCATGCGCCGATCTGGATCATCTTGTTTTTCTGCCATCGGGCAATACGGCGCTGACCAGGCGATCTCACGACCACTCAACTTTATCGGCAGTGGTCCTGAAATGGAGCAAAAGCAGGGAGCGGTATGAACGGCAAGGCCTTCTCGTTGAAGAAGAAGCGCTGAAAAAAGCTGAAAGAGAATGCTTGGCTGATGAGGAAATTCGAGCACGACAGCGAGAGCGTGAGGCAGAACGTAGAGCTAAGGTTGACAGTCAATATATAGAGCGTTTTGCTAAGCTTGTCCGGGCACTTTTCCCTGGGTGTCCGCCAGGGAGAGAGGTCGCTATAGCTGAACATGCATGCCTTAAATACAGCGGGCGAATAGGTCGCACGGCAACAGCGAAGAGTCTAGCAGGGCATGCTATTCGTCTAGCAGTTATTGCGCATGTCCGACATGTTGAGTCATCGTATGATACGCTTTTAGCTATGGGTCTGGACAGGGGTGAGGCGCGAGCTCGCGTCGCAGGAAAAGTCGATAAAATATTGAGCAAATGGCAACGTAACGTTGATTAAGGAAACAAAAACATCCGAACTCACAAAAAAGAAACCATCCTTCTAAGCACTGGTTACTTCCTGTAAGTCACCTACCTTCCTCAATATTCTGTAGACCGCTAAAGCTTAGGCATACTATATTGTTTCCGATGAGGAAACTGGCTCGAAATGCTAAAAAATGTTCTTCTAGGCACCACCTTTTTTTGTATGCAGAATCTTGCAAACAAGGGCAACTTCGGCCATTGATAGAAATTTACAGAGTCTCATCTTCAGAAAGCTCTTCTTCCCCTATAGAGAAGAGTTTCTTCCTTGTAGGAATTTCCTATGCCATTTGATTTACATTTTTGTTATTATAGTGTGTTGTGCGATAAAAAAACGTGGCAGTCGCATTGTAAAGGGGTGAAACATCTTTCACAGGCGTAACGCAATCTTTCCCTATCTGCATGTTGTCGTTTCGGGAAATGATTTCTCAGCTATTGGAGGCCAGCTTTTAGCGAATACATTTCTTTACACGTCTAAATCCGAAACAGGTGGCGTGATAGAGCAAATGAATTGAAATGCCTCTTTTTGTGAAAAACCAATCACGCAAAGTTGAATACATGATGTTAATTCAAGGAGGATAGTTAATATGAGTAGAAAGATGGTAACCGTTGACGGCTGTACTGCATGCGCACACGTAGTTCACGCGACAAATGAGATCATCACGATTTATCCGATAACCCCCTCTTCCCCGATTGCCGAGATATGCGATGCGAAATCCGCTGCGGGTAAAGTGAATATCTGGGGATCTATTCCTCTTGTGAGCCAGATGCAGTCGGAGGGGGGTGTTGCGGGCTCAGTGCACGGTTCCCTTACCACCGGAGCCTTGACCACAACGATCTCTGCTTCCCAGGGCCTTCTTTTGATCATACCGAACATGTACAAGATCGCAGGAGAGCTAACGCCAACAGTCTTTCACGTGACGGCACGCTCGCTGGCAGCCCAGGCGCTCAGTATTTTTGGAGACCATTCCGATGTTATGGCCGCCCGTGCCACTGGTTTTGCTATGCTTTGCTCCCAGGACGTCCAGGAGGCTATGGACTTTGCGCTCATCGCCCAGGCTGCAACCCTTGAATCTAGGATCCCTTTTATTCACTTCTTTGACGGTTTCAGAACGTCCCATGAAGTCCAGAAAATCGAGGAGCTTACCTTTGATGATATGAGGGCTATGATAGATGATGACCTTGTTATGGCCCACCGCGCGAGGGCGCTCACTCCT
>DMNE01000446.1 GCA_003453735.1 Nitrospiraceae bacterium
TTTACCGATTTGAGGATATCCGGCGCCCAGAGACGTATGCCGTTGATGACCGTCAAGTCGCTTTGGGCGAGGACTCCACTCGGCGAGGGATTAATGGGATACTCTATCTCGGTTACGTTAGTGAGGCCGTAGGCTTCCTTTGTAAAATTGATGTTTTGCTCCAGGTACGGCTTTTCGAGGGGTAATTCGTTAGGCGCAACCCTGAAGTGCTGGATTATCTCGGGGATTGCCTTAAGACCGATAATCCATATCCCTCCGAGAAGAATCGCACTTGCCAAATAGATACCTACGGTCCTCCTGGTAGAACTCGTGAACGATGCGTAGAAGAAAAGAATGAGACATCCTGTTAGCGCCACGAGAGCAACATTGTATGCAGGTAGCTGCGCGTGCAGGTCCGTCCATCCTGCCCCGAAGACAACACCGCGGTGGGAATAGAGAAGTTCATAGCGGGCCAAAAGGGTTCTGGCGATAAATACGAAGGTACCGAAAACGAAGTTTGCCGAGATCTGTGTGACGAGGCGGTGGATATAAGAGTTTCGATCAAGGGGATTCAGGGCAAGTCCCTGAAATGTACGAAGAAGTGCATTCTCGACCATATAGAGGCCACCGACGAGCAAAAGGGAAAAGAAGAAGAGACTGCTGAGCGAATCGATGACGAACTTCAAAAAGGGGAGCTTGAAGATATAAAACCCTATATTTTTGAAAAAAATGGGGTCTTCCTTTCCGAAGGGTATGGCATTGAAAAATAGAAGGGCATCATTCCAACGTGCGGAGCTTATCGTGCCGGCAGCAATGAACAACGGTATCTGGAGGAGAAGCGCTGTCAGGAGTATGAGCGTTGAGCGGGTGTCCTTTACGAGCGATGGTCCCGGCGGTTTGGCACCATGATACCAGAAAAAGACATTTGCCACGCTCAAGGATATTGCAACCAACCCTCCGGCGAGAAAAAGCTCTGCCTGGAGAAAGAGCACTTTCCAGTAGCGGCTTGTGTATCCGAGATCATCATACCAGAGTTTTGTGAGGTAGACTTCACTCCAGATGTGGATACCTGCAAGTGCTGCGAGTCCGAGCAGTGCAAATAGTGCGGCCTCTTTGAACCTTCGCAGCTTTAAGCTGCGTAAGCCAGGCAGGAAGAAGATAATGCCTATGAAGACAAAAATAAGAAAATTGAGCATGATGTATCCTCCCAAGAGATGAGAGTTGCCGTCCTCATGTACAATAGCTGTAAGTTGCTTAAGCAGTCAATGACCAGTCAATAAAAATTGCTTGGAGGATACCGCTGAAAACATTCGAGTGGTTCGATCTGTGGGAAAATTAATGACAACCGCTAAAGGTAGGGAGAAGGGATCAAGAATTTTTTGTGTGGGCTGCTTGTCAGCGGCCGATGCAATGTGCACCTGCCCGCTGAATGGGTGTAACTGGGCGGCTGGAAGCTGTGCACAGAGAACAGATGCCATTCCATGTCCTGGAAGGTTCTTTCTTCCCACACGGACATGCGGAGATTGGAGGCCTGCTTTCCCGAAAGTGGGGATTTCCGATGAATCTCGGCGGCACAATCAAAAGGCACCACTTCTTCGCCTCTTATAGCGACCTCGAGGATCTCGGAAGGGAAGCTACGGCTCTATGCTGCCCGGTGGTCCTTGGCGTATCTGCGTGAGACTTGTAATAGGTTACAACGCGCCTATGGAGAACATGCCGCTCACGGAAAGGGAGAACAGGAAGATTATGAGTATGGATGATGCAAAGTCATCCCGGCAAATGGTGAGTCTGCCGCAGATTCTGCAGGTTTTACTCTCTTCTTTGACCATTTAATCTTGCAAAATAGCCTCAGAATATTCCTTCAGGCTCCTATGCCTCTGGAAATTCCTCTGAGCAATTTCAGGTGATGCATTGGCATAACAATAAGCACAGCCATGAACACAGGTGCCATATTGCCCGATGTCCTTTGACGGGATACATCCGCAGTCCTTGCGTTGTCCCAGGTCTTTCAAAACTCGTGGTCTGCTCTTACCCTTGGGATCTATGAAAGGCAACAATCCACTCTCAGGGGGAACATACCCCAGAAAATCCATTAGTTCTTTGTCATGATTGAATAACCGTATCAACAGATCAGCGTCAATGCACTTGTTGTGGGCAATACCGTATTCTGATAAGTCCGTAGCCTCGGCACAGGTTGCTATCTGAAGATTCCATTCCTTGTTCATTTCCTGCAACCCCGTTGCAATCTTAATAATGTCCTCAGGGGTGAATTCTTTGCAATCTTTGAATCCTACAGTTCTCAGGTTTTGTTGGACTTTCTTGTATAGCTTGAAGTCAATGAAACTGATAACCAACCTCTCCGTGTGGCTATGTATCTTGCTCCCTACACCATGGATTTTCTCCAGGAGCTTGTCGGTTGTAATTTTTTTGGACAGGATAAGGGGATCAAACCTCCACACAACCTTTTCCTTGCCTATGGCATAAGACAATCTCTTAAAGGTCTCGATCCTCTTCACCAAAGGAGGCACATTAGGTTCAATTCCATCTGCCTCGTAGTCATTGAGGGTATAGGTGAAATAGTAGTTCAGGTTCTTGCTGTCAAGTTCGTGCAGATACTTGACAGCCGGTTCCGAGTTCTTTGTCCAAAAGACAAACGCTCTTGCCTTTTCAAAGGAAACATATCGGGGTTGACCATTGAACCTATTGATCCACTTGACGTAGCCCTGGGTTAACCTGTGGATGAACCAGTCGGAGTATAAAGCAGGAATATCAGTGGCTCTGCTTGCCGATATGATGACAGGAGCTATGCCCTCCACATCCCCTTGGGACGTTTTGATTGTTGTTTTTTGCCATCCAGTGAAAGACATCCGTATCACTTGCCTTGCTTCTTTTTCCTTGAAACCCGTCTTTGCGACTCGAAGCTTCATGGCCTTCTCGGCCGGTATCTTGATAGCCTGGCCCGTCTGAGGATTCCTCCCCATAGGCGTTTTCCTCTGCATGAGGACAATCATCCCAATGGCGGAAAGAGTGGAAGAGTTTTTGGCCTCCTTGTTATGCAAGTTCCGCTATTTCATCAAGAGCCATTGTCTCTTCCACCCTCTTGATGGCCGCCTTCTTAGCCAGGTGGTCACCAATCTAAGACTTCGTCATTGCTCCTTCAACGGAATGAGTAATGAGATTTTATAGCACAAATTATTATCTTAAGCAAGGCGGAGAGGTTGGGATAGAAATGCGGCGCGTATAATATGCCTATAGTAGGTGGGTTTTGATCAACGGGTACCCGTAACCCCGACTGATTTCCTGCTAATGACATTCACGTTTCCGCAAGCCCCCCTTGTCATCCCGGACGGTCGGCTTTCACCGGGTCCGGTTGGCGATCTTGATATTCCCAGAGGGCCTTCCCAATAACATCGAAGCTTAAGTGCTAACTCACATTCACCCCTAATGTAACTGGTTTACCCTATGGCTTGGCACCTCATTGAGCTTCTTCCCTGATTATCAGGTTGATCTCCTCAGATGCCTTCAAGACCGAGAGCCCTTTGCCCAGTATAGGGTGTTACCCGTTCTGGTGTAGTATCCTCCTACTACATCAGGGAGCATTGCCTCCCCCTAATCGCTAATTCGGGCTCATGCGCCAGACCAACTTCTTCTTTTGACTTCGCTTTCTGCTATTTCAAAAGTCCTTGCAGGGTTGCCGTTAGCCTCTGGTGGAAACTGGCCCTTCCCGACGTTATTTCCTACAATCCTTG
>DMNE01000050.1 GCA_003453735.1 Nitrospiraceae bacterium
TGGTACTTTTTGTAGGGCTGTCCGAAAAATTGGTCTCCCAATAATCCAAGCCTTGTCAGATGCTTTTTGTTCATGAACAAATACCGGTAGTCTCTATCTATCAAATATATTGAATCTTCTGTGGAATCTACTAAAGACCGATACTTTTCCTCGTTTTCTCGCAGGCGGCTCTCTGCCTGTCTGCTCATGCTTTCTTTTCCTTCAAGTTCAGCCATTTGTTGACGCAGCTGTTCCACTTCAGACAGGAGTTGGTCTCTCGTTTTGTCCTTGTCCTTCATGCCGGCATCTAAATTAGTAATTCAGCGTTGCGATGGCTGTCTATCAATGATAGAAATATACACAAATTTGAGGCAACATGTAAACATTTACTTAACTGCCTAAACTGGTGGTGTTGTCCCCCATGAGAGCGGTGGTATATGCCCCCTTCTTGCAACACCCCGATCATATGCAGCCTCGAGCAGGTAGTTGCAATCTTCTCGCATCGCATTCCCTTCTGATTATCTCTCTGCATTGGCCGGTGTACTTTTGTGTTTCTTGTGAGCGCGTCAAAACACCTGGAGAGTGTCGAAGAAGGAGCGATTATTGCCTCGATACAAGAAAGATTCCGTTATTTTCCGTTTTTGTCTGCCTCTCACTGTCAGATCTTGATTGGATTTCCTCGGCAATTATTTTCATCAAAGGCCAGTTTTCTCATTAATGGAAAGAACTAATGCTTCATCGCGTTTGCTGTGGGTCGGTGGGAACTGCAAGTGAAAATGACAGCTAAGAAGTATTTCGAATTGTTTCTTGAGTTATGGCTAAAGGAATAAAAAGAACAAGTCGATATAAATGGCGGGAAAGTTATCATCCCCGCCAAAAATGAGTGGAGCTCAAACAATCTCTGTTTGCATCAGCCGCCGATATATCCACCTGCAACGAAATCTTTGTCTGGCGGCTCCTGCATCCGAACGGAAGCCGTTCTTTCGACTTCGCCGGCGTACCCGGCCCAGTCAAACGGGCAGACTTTCCTCAGGATTTCGAGCTTCCAGTCGATGATCTTGATAATGTCACGGAAATGCTGGATATGGGGCTGTAGCGTCTGTTTCTCTGGACCCTCCATCAGCTCTATGTCTCTTATAAAGCCGAGCAGTTTTGATTTCATGCCAGAAAGTTCATGGGTTACTGAATCACAGTAGCCGCCGAATCCCATGTCTCTTGAAATTGCCATAATTACCTTCTTTCAGAGAGAATAACGGTTTATCAATGTCTGTAATGCGAAAACTTGCCCTTTCCTAACTCTTATCCTCTCTCTTCAATTTAAGAGTAAATCAGTCCGGTTAAAAAGTCAAAAAAAACTGCAGGCGTTCGGATTGATTATTGTCGATTTATAAGTTGGCACCCTGGCCATGAGGGGGACAGAACTAATACCAGTGAAGATCGTGAGACGTTTGATCCGGCCGAAGTTAGCAATCCTTGGCAAGTGCGCAGTATCTCTACCCAACTTACCGAAATTTAAATGTTTTTGTCTGGTGATGGGTGTACGGCACACCGGTGCGCAGGTATCCGGATCACAGGGATTCGGAGGAGGTCATTTGCGAAACCGCCAATGGAAAAATTAAAGAAAACACTCACTCAGATGCAGCTTTTCAACAAGTAGTCGTCGGCAAAAGGCTGCCGAGTCCAGAATTCTTGAGTCTCGATGACGCTAAGCGTTAAGATAGAGCTTACCCAAGACGGTGGCGAGCGTTACGAAGTGGATAGGGAAAAGGAACTTTCAAGAATAGCTGAAGAGATCAGTATGTGCTCTCTCTGCAAGAAATGGGGAAAAGGCAAGGCAGTACCCGGAGAAGGGAATTCCAGTGCACAGATCATCTTCATTGGAGAAGCACCCGGAACTGAAGAGGCAATGACTGGTCGTCCCTTCGTGGGAAGGTCAGGTAAATTCTTGAGATGGATGATAAAGAAGATCGGGTTAGAAGAGAAGGAAGTGTTTATGACCAGTCCTGTCCAATATTTTCCGATGCGTGGAACTCCTTCACGGAAGAATATTTTCCACAGCAGAGAGCATTTGTTTAAACAGATCTTCATTATCGATCCCAAGATCGTTGTCCTGCTCGGAAAAACAGCGTGCCTCGCTCTCCTTGAAAGAAAGGCAGAGATTATCAAAGAACATGGAACTATCATTCATAAAGATGGAAGGATCTATTTGATTACTTTTCATCCTGCCTATGCTGTCCGCTTCCCTGAAGGGAAAAAGGGGTTTGTCCAGGATTTCAATAAACTGAGAAGATTGTTGCAGATCAGTTAAGGAATATCTTTTAAAGTTCTCTTGCTAGCCTCCGAACTGCTTAATAAAAAATTTTTCTGCGGCTTTTTGTCTCCTCAGAAAAAAATTCATTTGACAAATGAGTTTTTTTCATCTATATTTTGAGCAAAAGATCTCTATTGCGTGTAATAGGAAGGCAAGGAGGAATTTATGGATAAGATTCTGAGGATTGATATGGGCGCAAAAGGCAGTCCTACAGCACAAGAAGCGCCTCTCGGAGAATATGCCGGTTTCGGTGGCAGGGCAATGACCTCTGCAATAGTTTCAAAGGAGGTTCCTCCCTTGTGCCATCCACTGGGCGCAGAGAACAAGCTGGTCATCGCGCCAGGCCTGCTGAGCGGAACGGTAGCCGCTATGTCAGGACGTGTCTCTGTGGGCTGCAAGAGCCCTCTCACGGGCGGTATCAAAGAGGCAAACGCCGGGGGACAAGCTGCCCAGGTTATTGCGAGATTGGGATATGCAGCAATGGTCCTTGAGGGCAAACCAAAAGACGATATCCTTTACAAGATTCTAATAAACAAAGACGGTGTAAAGATAATTCCTGACAACACTCTGAAAATGATGACCAATTACGACCTCGTAGAAAAGATGAAAAGTGAGTATGGCGATAAGATCACCTGCATCTCTATCGGTCCTGCCGGGGAAATGAAGATGAGTGCTGCTTCCGTGGCATGCACTGACATGGAACTGAGGCCAACGCGGCATGCGGGAAGGGGCGGGGTTGGAGCGGTGATGGGCTCTAAGGGGGTGAAGGTCATTGTCCTTGATGATTCAGGTATGAAGATGCGATCACCCAAGGAACCCGAAAAATTCAGAGAGGCAAACAAGAGGTTCGTTGAGGGATTGAGGAAACATCCTGTCACCGGGCAGGGTTTACCGGCATATGGTACCAATGTCTTGACCAATATCCTGAACGAAGTGGGAGGATACCCCACGTACAACTTCAAGCAGGGACGCTTTGACAGCGCAGGCAAGATCAGCGGGGAGACACAGGCTGAGCTGGAGGTCAAACGCGGCGGACTTGCGACTCACGGCTGTCACCGCGGGTGCGTTATCCAATGCTCTGGTGTTTACCATGATAAAGATGGTCATTATCTGACAAAGCAGCCTGAGTATGAAACAGTCTGGGCTCATGGAGGGAACTGCGGAATCTGCGATCTTGACGCCATTGCCAGGCTCGACTTTCTGGATGATAATTTCGGCCTCGATACTATTGAAATGGGAGCTACTATCGGTGTCGCTATGGAAGCAGGCTTGGCGAAGTTCGGAGATGCCGAGGCTGCTATAAACCTGGTGAAGGAGGTGGGGAAAGGCTCATACTTAGGACGCATCTTGGGTAACGGGACCGCGTTTACCGCAAAGGCTTTTGGCGTGGAAAGGGCCCCTGTTGTAAAGGGACAGGCTATGCCTGCTTATGATCCGCGGGCTGTCCAGGGCGTCGGTGTCACCTATGCCACCAGTCCAATGGGAGCAGACCATACCGCTGGATACGCCGTGGCTCAAAATGTGTTAAAGGTGGGAGGCGACGTAAACGCGTTGAAACCTGAGGGTCAGGTTGAGCTTTCAAGGAACCTCCAAATTGCTACTGCTGCCATTGACTCCACTGGCATGTGTCTCTTCATCGCCTTTGCCATATTGGATCAACCCGATACCTTCCAGGCGCTCCTCGATCTGCTCAATGCCTTTTACGGTTTGAGTCTGACCGCCGACGGCGTAACCGAACTCGGAAAAAAGGTTCTTACTCTGGAGCGTGACTTTAATGCCAGGGCAGGCTTTACGGCTCAGCAGGATCGGCTCCCCCGCTTCTTCTCGACGGAGAAGTTGGAACCTCACAATGTCACCTTCCAGGTTAAGGACGAAGATCTGGATAAGGTTTTTAACTGGTAACTAAATCACAGGGAACTCATTCAAAGGAGGGACGCAACGTCTCTCCTTTTTTGTTTCTGGGAAGATGGAAACGTTCATTGTTAAGTTCAGGAATTATCGGTGATTTTTGGATGACTCTAGTGAGAAAAACGGGGACGTCGGTATCACAGTTCGCCTCCATTTTGTGATAGCCAACAGACTGACCTCAAGATTTTGCCAGCTTTTGCAGCATGGTTTTATGATAAGGGCACACGTGGGTTGCAGCATTAATACATTTCTTCATGAACAGATAGGAGCGAGTCAGGAATATATTCAGGACAGGATACGGACGGTTTTTCTCGATGGAAAGCCTGTGGATGATCTGGATTCAGCAATAATTAAGAATAAATCTCGTTTGACGCTCTCTGCTGCTATGCCCGGACTGGTGGGTGCTACCATGAGGCGGGGAGGCGTCTACTCAACTCTTCGAAGCGCCATTACCTACCGCGAAGGCAGCAAGCATTCGACCACCGGAGAGGGCTTTGTACAGTTGAAACTCTTCAATCTCGTGATGGAAGAATTAGGTCCTAGTCTTCTCAGAAGGGATATTCTCCTAAAGTCTTCCGACCTTGCAGATTTTCTGAAAGAACAGCCCCAGGATTTCTGGCAGGGATGCGGAGGAATCTTTCTCAATGGGAAGCCGGTAGATCCAGATTTGCTCAGAAAAGGAGATTTACTGATTCAGTATGAGCGGATAAATCTCTCGATTAGTTCTCTCTGACCGCCGGCAATAGGAGGGAAAAAGGCTATGTCGTCTCCATCTTTCAGTCGGTGTTTTAAGTCTCTGTGCTCACCGTTAACGACCTTCAGTATGGGCAGGTGTTGGGGAAGTTTGAGCGTTCTCATCACGTCCTCGATGGTTGAGTTTTCTGGCAACTCCTGTTGCTGCTCCTCAGGACCAAAATTCCTTAATGTGGCAAAAAGCTTCACAGTTACCTTCATCTACAAATTATAACAAAAATCTGGACATCAGGACAGAATACTATCAAATTTTGTTATAAAAAATATCTGCTGTTGTTAACCCTTCGCAGGTGCATTGCTTTTTGAAAAGCCCGATATCCTCCCGTGCAAGAGAATGACAAAAGAAGTGCATACGTCTTCATTGTGATTCGGGGAATTGCATGATAATATTAAGTAAGATACATTAAAGGATGCGCTTTTTTTTTCACCCTGACCTTGCGATCAGGGTGGAGGCTCCTGTGCATAGAAAAGATGACTCATAAACAAAAAAAGACTTCTCAAAGAACTCGATCAAAACTCGAAATCGTCCTCAGAACCGATTCCATAGGAAGTTTGGAAGCAGTGACTCATGTCCTTTCAGAAATAATTTTGCCCGAGACCGATATCAACATCATCCATAGCGGAATTGGCGCTGTCAGCAAGTCTGATGTTCTCCTCGCAGAAACCGGCAGCAGGCTGATTGTCGGTTTTCAGGTCGATGTACTGCCAGGAGTAGAGAAAGCGTTGAAGGGGCATCGCGTTGAAGTTCGTCTTTATGATGTGATTTATACCTTGACCGCTGATATAAGAGTTCTTGCCGAAAGCATGACCCCTCCTGTTTCAGAGGAACAAATCATAGGCTCTGCCAAAGTAATAGCCATTTTTAAGAGTACTCGAAAAGGCATCATTATCGGATGTGAAGTTCTAGACGGCTTTGTGGCCGTCAATGAACGTTTTCGTATCATCTCTGCCATGGGTCCTGCTTATTCCGGTACCATACAGTCCCTCCATATCGGAACGAATACGGTGCAGCAAGCAACTAGAGGACAACAGGTCGGCATAAAAATAAGCGATTTCAACAAAGCAAAAATCGGAGACCTCGTGGAAAGTTTTCGCCCTCTCACTCAGAAATATCGAATCTGGGAACCCACGGGAAGAATCGTTCGGAAAAGAGCCTAAGCTAATAAACGACAGCTGATATTCAGGCAATGATTTCGCTTAATTGATCACCGATTTTCATACAGATAAA
>DMNE01000529.1 GCA_003453735.1 Nitrospiraceae bacterium
ATTGAACGGCTTTATATATTCTTCGCGGAATTGTGCGGGGAGCGGTGAAAACAACGTGTTCTCCGATTTATCATTGCCATTATGAGCGACGGTAGAAAGATGTTCAAGGGCATGCATAGGAAGGGCGATACGGGCTGTGCTGATGCTACCCAGTGCTGAGAAAGCATGCACAAGGCATTGAAGGAATGGGAAAAGCATCTAACCAAGTTGAGAGATATCCTTAAGATGTACTCTCAGGAGAGAGGCTAGTGTGCCAAAGCGAAGTGATTTGAANNCAGGCCTGCGAGTTCGACTATTCTGGAACCCAAGCATGCAAGGCGTTGAGGGAAGAAGGGTATACGGTCGTACTCGTCAATTCCAATCCCGCAACGATCATGACAGATCCAGAAACAGCGGATGCCGTATATATCGAGCCGCTCACGGTGGAGATCCTTGAGTTAATAATCAAGCAAGAGCGGCCAGATGCCATCCTTCCGACAATGGGCGGACAGACTGCACTGAATCTTGCGGTAGAACTCGCGGAAGCTGGAATCCTCGAAAAATATGACGTAGAGCTGATCGGCGCGAAGCTCCATGCCATTAGGAAGGCTGAAGACAGGGAATTATTCAAGGAGGCGATGAAGAAAATAGGGCTTGAGGTTCCTAAGAGCGCATATATTGGGAGCATAGAAGAAGGGGTTGAGGCTATTGAGCAGATAGGTTTCCCTGCAATCCTGCGACCTTCCTTCACCCTCGGAGGGACCGGAGGAGGAATCGCATATAACCGGGAGGAGTATACAGATCTGCTCGAAAAGGGGCTGAAACTGAGTCCTGTTCACCAGGTCCTCATAGAGGAATCGGTCCTCGGCTGGAAGGAATTTGAACTCGAGGTGATGCGTGATAAGAAAGACAATGTCGTTATCATCTGTTCCATAGAGAATTTTGATCCCATGGGTGTTCACACGGGAGACTCGATTACGGTTGCCCCTGCACAGACACTTACCGATAAGGAATACCAGAGGATGCGTGATGCGTCCATTGCCATTATCCGTGAGATCGGGGTCGACACCGGTGGTTCGAACATCCAGTTCGCGCTGAACCCGAAGGATGGGAGAATGGTAGTTATCGAAATGAACCCGCGGGTATCGAGAAGTTCTGCCCTTGCCAGCAAGGCAACGGGCTTTCCTATCGCAAAAATTGCAGCAAAACTTGCAGTCGGTCTCACCATGGACGAGATTCCCAATGACATAACAAAGGAGACGCCGGCATCCTTCGAGCCGACTATTGATTATGTCGTAACAAAGATTCCCCGGTTCACCTTTGAGAAATTTCCCCAGGCTGATTCGACCCTCACAACACAGATGAAGTCTGTGGGAGAAGCTATGTCTATCGGAAGGACCTTCAAAGAGTCCCTTCAGAAGGCATTGAGGAGCCTTGAGATCGGAAGTTACGGATTCGAAGAGATGCGCGTAGGTCGTGATGAACTGAAAGCGAAACTGAAGATACCTCATGCAGAGAGGATATGGTTTGTAGCGCATGCGCTCAGAAACGATATGTCGGTGGAAGAGGTCTACGAACTTACCATGATAGACCCGTGGTTCTTGCATAATATCCGTCAGATACTCGAGCAGGAAGAACGGATAAAGATGGTCTGCAAAGGACTATTCGAGGTCAAAAGGCAGGAGAACCCTGAGTTCCTGGAGACGCTGAAAGAGGCGAAGCAGTATGGTCTTTCTGATAGACATATTGCTCAGCTCGCCGGCATGGCTGAAGGGGATATCAGAAAATCTCGAGGCGCATATGGCATAAAACCTTCGTATAAGATGGTAGATACCTGTGCCGCAGAGTTTGAGGCATATACGCCTTATCTTTATTCGACGTATGAAAGGCCTTATTTCCGGGTTGAAGATCTGCATCCTGAAACTCCGTACCCCTTGCCCTTTGCCCCGATTATGGAGAATGAATCAAATCCTACGAGCAGGAAAAAGGTAATCATCCTCGGCTCTGGCCCTAACCGGATAGGACAGGGCATAGAATTCGATTATTGCTGTGTCCATGCTGTCTTTGCCTTGAAGGAACTGGGATATGAGACGATCATGATCAACTGTAATCCTGAGACCGTGAGTACGGACTATGATACTGCAGACAGGCTGTATTTCGAACCGTTAACGATCGAGGATGTCATGAGCATCGTTGAGGTCGAAAAGCCCGATGGTGTCATCGTGCAGTTTGGAGGTCAGACTCCCCTCAAACTTGCAGTGCCCCTTGAGAAAGAAGGGGTTTTGATCTTAGGGACATCTCCTGATTCCATTGACAGGGCCGAGGATCGAAAAAGGTTTAAGGAACTCCTTCATAAGCTCACTCTCAGGCAGCCTGACAGCGACACCGTTGTCTCGCCGGAGGAGGCGTTTGCGGTCGCTGAGAGGATTGGCTATCCGGTGATGGTGAGGCCATCGTATGTCCTGGGGGGAAGAGCGATGGAGATCGTATATGATAGAGAGTCCCTGAGCGATTACATGATGAGGGCGGTAAAGGCTTCACCCGAACATCCTGTGCTTGTGGACAAGTACCTTGAAGACGCTATCGAGGTAGATGTCGATGCTATATCTGACGGTATGGACGTTATGATCGGTGGTGTTATGGAACACATCGAAGAGGCCGGCATACATTCAGGGGACTCTGCGTGTTCTTTGCCGCCCTATTCCCTTAATTGCTCCATCGTGGATGAAATAAAAAGACAGACCAGGGCCCTGGCAAATGAACTGAACGTCATCGGGCTAATGAATATCCAGTTTGCTGTGAAGGAAGGTGAACTATACGTCCTTGAGGTGAATCCGAGGGCCTCTCGGACAGTGCCATTCGTTTCGAAGGCAACAGGGGTCCCCCTTGCAAAGGTGGCTGCAAAGATTCTCGCCGGAAAAAGGCTGAAAGAATTCGGTCTCACCGCTGAACGGGAAATGAGACATATCGCTGTCAAAGAGGCGGTTTTCCCCTTTGACAGGTTTCATGGCGTCGATACCATCCTCGGTCCCGAGATGAAGTCG
>DMNE01000401.1 GCA_003453735.1 Nitrospiraceae bacterium
CGGGTGCGAAAGAAGTGTCGTGCAGCACATGAGGCTTTTTAAAAGGAAGTTTGTTTTATTAAATATTCCGTTACGGAGCGTTTTTCTCTTGACAAGGGCCTTTTAATGGGCGACTTCTTAACGATGTCAGTAACCCCGCCGATTGCATTTAAAAGGAGGTATTACATGCTCAGGCACTTCCATGTTGCTTTCTGAAGGAGAGATATAGATGACCCCAGCGCGCAATGGTTTCGACCCGTTAGTCACGGAGTTCACCAGTCCAGTCAAAGCATTCTCTGTGGATCGCGTCGCCCCCACATAATCACCTGCGGAAGTTTTGATCCCATTCATACTCCTTTAACCTTCGGATTGCTTTATCGGAGAACAGATCGGCCTGTTCATGCCGGAGGGCGGCCTGTGGTAGTGCATTTGGATTTCTCAATACGCCTCATACACCTCGTAAGCGGTTGTTAACAATTCACCTACCCGGCTGGCAGAAATAACCCCCTCGGATGAAAGTTTATGCATAGCAATATTGATATCGAAAACCTTCTTTATCCTCTCTACGATGTATTGTTCGCCATGCATGCCCCAGCCTTCCCCTTTGCCGGCATGAAAGGTTATCTGATAGAAATCATCACCGGCCTTATCTATTGACAGCTCGGGAGGATATCCCACGAACCTGCTGTTGCCGAGTATCTCAAATATGATTTGCGGATCCGTATCTTTCGAAAGAGATAGGAAATGTTCACTTTCGATCATCCAGTGTTCGATTGAGCAGCTTAACTTCCCTCTGAAAAACGCTTTCCTCTCATCAAGGAGCATAAAGGTCAATGACCTTGTGAGAACATGTTTTCGTTCAAATTCTGTTTCTGGGGTATCCTGCGGGTGGTAGTTGTAGTCGCTGTCTTCGAGGTTACTCCAGATGGAGGGCCAATATTCCTTCAGGAGGAGATCATCAAGATACCTTCTTATCTCTGGATTTTCTAGGATTATGTAGCCTTTGCGCAAATCGGCTTTCTTTGCTTCTTCCAAGACCCAATTCTTTTCCATAAATACACCTCTGAGTTGAATTGCCTGGTTAAGCAATCCTTCCATATCCAAATTTCATAGGACTATACTTGTTCGGAAAAACCTCATATGAGTGTTGTCCTCTCATCCTGAATCGGGAAACATTCTCTTATAGAGTTTTTCACTAATCCTGAAACCTGAACCCATCAACTGATCAACAAGCTTCTTTTTATCGAGAAGGGAACCTTTCCCGATTGCTAAATCGATAATCCCAAGAATACCCATTGTATTCACGTCCATCATTTCAGCCATATTTCGGGCCGTTTTCTCATCGATCAAGGCATAATCCAAGCCTTCTTCCTTGCAAAGGACTATGACTTCAGATTCTCCCTTGCTTAAAACAGTCGTTAAGGCACTAACCGCAACTTCATCGTTAACAACCCTCTTCAATATCCAACCTTCCCTTACAGCAACTTCCGTTTCCTCCGAGCCCGGCTCGCCCTTCCCGACAATCACCACCTCGTCATATACGGCCTCCGGTATGTAAATCTCCAAGAACAATTCTTTTAACAATTCGAATTGCTTTATCTGGGATAGGCCAATAAGACAACTGCTGTCAGCCACTACACGGAAAGCTTTCATTGTTCCAAGGATTCTCGATACCTTTTTACTGCTTGACGATCCCTCTCAAAATCATTCTCGCCATATTCGTAAGCAGGCACGCCATGCTCTTTAAGGATCTCCGTGAATCTGACTCTGCTCATTTCGGCCAGCTCAACTGCCTTTCCAAGCGATATGGACGTCTCCTGAAACAAAAGGATCGCGAGCGCCACTTTCAACTTCCTCTTCACTTCTTCAGGCTTCTCAGTCCCCCTCATCGCAAATATTATGTCCAGAGGAAGGTCTATCTCTATCTTTTCGCTCTTTACTCCCATAACATGAACCTCCTACTGCTTGATAAGAGTATTTTACACATTTCTCAAAGCGAAAGGTATCTTGACGTCGTGCCAGGCACAGAAATATTCTCTATCTCATGTTTCGAGACCATTTCAAACCGGGGCAAATTATGCCGCGGCCAGCACCATGGTGTCTCTGTATGAGGTCCGCCTTTCATTGCCGGCCATCCCAGGATACCAATCATGGAATCTATCTCTGAGTTCGTTGTTCAAGGTCTGAGTTTTCACCTGAAGAAGTAAGTGGGCTCCCTTTTTGGGCTTAAAACCTCCATATAGTGACACAAGTGTTGGGACTACCGATGACGGAATTTTCTGGGGTTCCGGCTTGCACCCCTCATTTGATCACCACCTTCCTCTTTTTGCAAGAAAAGTCCTATTTTTCTTGACAAAACGCACGAAAATTAGCAATGAACAATCGAGGACTTTTTTTAAAGAGCGAGGGTGTAATAAAAGTGGGAAGTTTTCAATAGAATAATCAATGATCAGCCTTTGCTTCTATCTCTCATGCAGAATATTCAGCCACCTGGTGATGACTACCGCCTACCTATAACCCGATAATCTGTAGCGGTGAGAATAGCCACGGAGGCAACTCCGAATTCATGTTCCACACCGATCGAAGAGCGGCTTACCTGGCCNNACGGCCACTTCCTCCCAGATTTCTGCGGCTGTGGCAAGCTATTGATCTGGATGCGATCGCAGCCGCTATTACTTAGAGGGATGACGCTGGAAAAAGTCTATCCTGGCCCACTCTCATAAAAGTGGGAAATTTCGACGGTTTGGGCTTAGAACCCCAATTACTTTGAAAAGGAAGAGGCCGAAGCGATAAGGCATCTTGACTCAATAAGAAAAAAGGCTTTGCGGGAGGGCGTGCATTGCGAAACGACCTTTCATCGCGGAGGTCAAGCATATCGCTCTATCGTGAATGAGGCCCTGGAAAGAAAGGCCGATATGATTGTAATCGGCAGGCGCGGACGCAAAGGTTTGGCAAAATTATTGATAGGCGAAGTGGCGGCCAAGGTTATAGGACATGCTCCTTGTAAGGTTCTGGTTGTGCCGAAGGCCTCCCAGATCAGATGCAAAAATATCCTGGTTGCAACAAACGGCTCAGAGCAGAGCGGTGCCGCGGTCTCGGCGGCGATTGAGATCGCAAAATGCTGTAGCAGTAGCATTGTTGCCGTCTCTGTGATGAGCTCGGATCATGAACTAGAAAAAGCAAGATCAAATGTGGACAAGGTTGTAGAATTGACGCGGGAAGAGGGTTTAGGATTGAAGCCTTAACACCTATTGGGAAGTCTTACGATTCGGTCCTGGAGGTAGCAGGCGGTCGAGGGGTTGACCTTATAGTGATGGGAACATATGGAAGAAGGGGACTTAAGAAATTTCTTGCAGGAAGTACGACGGGAAGGGTCATTGGAAATACGACATGTGCAGTACTGGTAGTTTGATCATGGGAACAGTCATGAGATGCAAATATTCAATATCAGACGCCGCATTAGGGANNTCTGGGAGATGCGTCGGAATGACGAGTGTTTCAATAGGGAGATGAGTGGAATTCGACATAGGGAGAGAAGATGCGGGAAATAGATCAGTGTTATTGAAGCATGTAAAAACTCTAATAAGAGATAGGAAGCTTACGGAAGAGCTTTGCGATGAAATAGTTGAGCATCGGGGTTCCTTAGGGTTTCTTCTCAACACGCTTAAGGAGCGACCCCATACTTTCAACACCTTCATTCTCAAGGGGGAATCCATTTACCGGGAGCCAGCAGTGATTGACCGGAAAACGGCGGAACTGGCGGCAGTGGCTGCGGCCACAGCGCTGCAATGCGAGCACTGCCTTGAGGCACATATAAACCGTGCCGTCGACGAAGGAGCGAGCATG
>DMNE01000342.1 GCA_003453735.1 Nitrospiraceae bacterium
TGCTGGGAGGATGCCGTGGGAGAGGAGGTGGCAAGTCCGCCGCCGGCGGCGGGTAGAGACCAGATTGCGAAGAGCTATCGGGAGCTCTTCGAAGGCTTTCCAGACTGCAAGGCGGAGATCTTGAATATTTTTTCCAGCCAGGATCAGGTTCTTGGAGAGGTCCGATGGAGTGGAACGAATCGGGCCGATTTTCGTGGANNATCTTCAGAATTGAAAAGGGCAAGATTCGAAGAATCACAGAATATTATGATGGAGCGGCTGTTGCAGCCCAAATGGGGCTTTCCTGAAACGAAGAGTGTTTATATCGAGATTGCTGAATTCATTATCCAAGGTGAAAAGGGAGAGATGTGTATTGAGCGGGCGACCAAAGCCATTGTAGACCTTAAAGCAATCGCTCATAACGTTAGTCAGGTTCGGAAACGCATAGGGGACAAAAGGGATCTCATGGCTGTAGTCAAAGCCGATGGTTATGGGCACGGCGCAGTGGAAGTGAGCCTGTCTGCCCTTAAGAGTGGTGCTAACTGTCTTGGCGTTGCAGTGCCTGAAGAAGGTGAGGAAATCAGAAGAGCAGGATTGAATGCTCCGGTCACGGTTTTAGGTTTGATTCAGCCAGAAGAAGCCTATAAGGTAATGGATTTTGGGCTCGAGCAGACAATCTGTTCTATCGAAGTTGCAGAGGCCTTGAATCAGATTGCTTCCAATAAAGGGACCGTGGCCGACGTGCATATCAAGATTGAGACAGGCATGGGCCGAGTGGGCGTGCAGCCCATCGGCACATTGGCCTTCGCGCGCAGGATAGGGAAATTGAAGCATTTGAACGTGAAAGGGATCTTTAGCCGCTTCTCCTGCGCGGATGAAATGGACAAGACCTTTGCCAAGAAGCAGGTCGAGATTTTTGATGGGGTTGTGCGAGAAATCGAGGCTTCGGGAATTAGGATACCCAAAAGGCATATAGAAAACAGTGCGGCCATCCTGGATCTCCCGGAATCCTATTATGATCTTGTGAGGCCCGGGATCATGATTTGTGGCCTCTATCCCTGTCCAGAGGTTAGTCACAGTATTGAGTTGAAGCCAGCCATGACCTTCATGACGAGAGTAACGTTTGTCAAAAAGGTTCCCCCTGGGACTTCCATTAGTTACGGCCGAACCTTTATCACCGATAAGAAAATCCATGTGACAACGCTCCCTGTTGGATATGCAGATGGCTATAGCCGAGCGTTGTCAGGACGAGGGGAGGTTCTGGTCAGAGGGCTTCGGGCACCTTTAATCGGCCGGATTTGCATGGACATGTGCATGATCGACGTCTCCGGAGTAGAGAATGTGCGGCCTGGGGATGAGGTGATCCTCTTCGGTGAAGGACTTCCCGTGGACGAAGTTGCCGAGAAGCTTGGGACGATTAATTATGAAGTCGTCTGTGCTATCGGGAAGCGCGTGCCAAGGGTTTATATGGCCTGAGGAGAAAGGAAGGGCGTCATGGCAAAAATATTGATTGTCTATCAATCCAAGACGAGTAATACGGAAAAGATGGCAGAGGCTGTCGAAATGGGTGTGAAAAGCGAGGGGGTGAGTGTAATTCGGAAGAAGATCGAGAATACAAAGTTGGAGGATCTTCTTGAACCCCAAGGTATCCTTATCGGGACGCCCACCTACTTTGGGGCGACCACAGCAGAATTCAAAAAGTTGATCGATGAGAGCATCAAATACTTTCCTAAGCTGGAAGGGAAGGTCGGAGCGGCTTTTGCCTCATCGGGGGACCTGGGCGGAGGAGGTGAGACAGCGATTCTCGACATCCTCCGTGCTTTCTTAGTCCACGGGATGATCGTGCCGGGATTCACGTCGGGCGGACACTATGGCCCGGTCTCAGTAGGCGCCCCAAACGAGGAAAGGAAAAAGGTATGCACAGAATTTGGAGCGAAGGTGGCACGACTCGTTAAGAGGCTTTATGGAGGTTGAAGGTATGAATAAATTTTGATATAGGGAAACGTCGTGAACAAGGCAGTGGCTCAGAGCCCTGCGGTGAGGCAAAGAGCTATTTGCTAACTTAACCGATTCAAGGAGGGAGGTGATGAACTCGGAGATCGCTTTGAGAGACCTGGGATGGATAGGTAACTGAAGATAATGGTTTCAATACGTATTGAAAGGAGGTATTCAGCATGGCAAAGAGTCTGAAAGAAATGAGGCACAACAGTTTTATTGAGAATATGCGTGAACTGATGAAGGTTCATCCAGAGTACACGTGGGAGAAAGCATATAATGATGCGATGACTCTATGGACGCTTCACGACTACTCGGCTTTCAAAACCATGGAGGAGGAATTGGGGACAGACAAGGCTGTAAAGATGTATGCCAAGCTGTGGGAGCTGAGATCCAAACTGGAATGGCCGAGCCTCTGCGAAACGATCGGTAAAAAGCCTAAGGACAAATTCACCATTCATGATGTGGCTCAGATTATGGTCAAGAGCTTTGCACTTTTCGGCAATCCAATGGAGATTGTGGAGGAAACGAAAGACAGAGTCACCCTGCGCTGCTTCGATTGTCCCTATACCACTCAGGTGATCTGGAATCTCCTCCCTCCCAAGGAGGCAGAAGACTATAACAAGAAGATTCAGGTGGACTGTAATCACGCTATTTTTGAGACCTATTTGAAGCTTGCAGGCTTGTATGGCGAGTGGTTATTTAACTTTCCCTCTCAGCTCTGTTTGACGAATCAATATTGCGAATTCACTTTCGTCAAG
>DMNE01000077.1 GCA_003453735.1 Nitrospiraceae bacterium
CATCGGCCAGATGACCCCAGGGCCGCCCATTGTAAATACCGGGATCTGTATCGGTTACAAATTAAGGAAAATTAAGGGAGCACTGGTTACCACTGTAGGCCAGGCTTTTACGGGTACGGTTTTGGCCATCCTGCTGGCGATTTTCTATACAAAGTCTAAAGGTAATCCTCTATTGGGATCGATTATGAAAGGGGTGGGCGCAGCTGTAGTAGGTCTGCTTCTTTCTATTATTCACAAGATGGCAAAAAAGACAATTAAGGATTACAAAACAGCTCTATTTGCACTTTCTGCTTTTTTTGCTCTGGCTGTATTCAAACTTAACCCTATAGGCCTCATTCTGGCAGCAGGTATACTCGGCCTAATAGTGTACGGTAGGAGAGCTAAATGATTCTGCTTAAATTCTGTTGGATACTGATTGTTGTCAATGCACTGACCATAGGAGGCGGGTTCGTAATGCTGCCCATGCTTCATGATGAGTTCGTTAGAAAATATCACTGGTTAACCAACCAGGAATTTGTAGATGCTATAGCTATGGGTCAGATTACGCCGGGACCTTTGACAGTCATGAATGCATTCATCGGATATAAGGTGAATGGTCTGACAGGGGCCATTATGGCAATGATTAGTACTTATTTGCCGTGTATTATAATCGTTACCGTAGTAGCAAAATACTATTACGATTACAAAGAATCCATAATTGTGAATTCGAGTTTTAAAGGGATTAAGCCAGCAGTCATAGGGCTGCTCGCAGCCGTCGCTATTTCTCTCGGTAAAGCTTCCTTAATAGACCCCAAGACTTTCGGAATTGCAATAGTAAGTTTCGTTGTCATTGCCTTTACAAAAACAGATCCTACTTTCGTAATTATTGGCGCAGGTGTCATCGGAGCTTTATTCCTGTAAAGGTAAGAAGACTATGGATATCGAGAGTAGACCTGCTCTGTTGGCTTTTGACGATATTCAAAAGAGCCCCTCTTATTAAACCCATTTTATTTGCTTTCAAAAGGGACAAATATTTACAGTTGCTATGTTTTCTTCGCATTGCTCCAACATCACCGTCCTCTTCAGTTGTCGCCGTACTGTATCCCTGGTGCGAAATATCCGAGGCGTTGACTAGATGAACATATCAAGCGCGTCCTGTTCCATAAAATAGAAGGCTACGGATGGTGTGATTCCGGGTCTGTAAGAGTTGTCCCGTGTGGACGCAAATGACATTTGCTATAATTTGCCTAATACGAATGGTAATTCTCAACTTACCATTTTACATACTTAAGTTAGCAGGAATTCATGAAAGACAAGAGCCGGCCTTGCGTAATGTTGCTTAGGAAAAGGAATTGGTCGATCTTCCTGTCTCTTGTATTCATCACTCCCGCTATTCATGCCACCCCCTCATTTGCCGCAAGCGAGGACCTTATAAAAGATGCGAAGCAGATTTTCGGTCCACCCTTGCCGGAAGTAATCTCCTCAGATACGAACCCAGTCACCCCCCAGAAGGCAAAACTGGGAAAGATGCTTTTTTATGAAACCAGGGTTTCTGTCGACGGCACCGTGAGCTGTGCACGATGTCACCCCTTCGATTTATACGCGGCTGACGGTTTAAGGAAGTCAATCGGTAATCAGTGCAAGGTCAATCCGAGAAATGCTCCGACGGTTCTGAATGCGGCAGGGCAGATTTCGGAGCATTGGATAGGAAACAGAAAGGATGTGGAAGACCAGGCAACACAGGCTCTCCTTGGACCCCCCTCTTTTGGGATGCCCTCTTATCAGGCCGCAGAGGATGTCCTCAAAGCAATCAAAGGTTATCCGCCATTATTTCAGGCAGCATTCCCGGAAAATAAAGATCCCGTGCTGGCCGAAAACTTCGGAAAAGCTATAGGAGCATTTGAGCGGACCCTTGTTACACCCTCACCCTTCGATGCCTTTTTGAAGGGCGACAAGAAGGCGCTGAAAGATAACCAAATTCAAGGGCTTAAAACATTTATGGAAGTGGGATGCATGACTTGTCATTCCGGAACATATATCGGCGGACAGATGTATCAGAAGTTCGGTATCTTTGAGCCTTATTGGAACTATACAAAGAGCCAAAAGATCGATGACGGCAGATATGAGGTCACAAAGCAGGAATCAGATAAATATGTATTCAAAGTCCCGATGCTCAGGAATGTTGAAATGACAGCCCCTTATTTCCACGATGGCTCTGTGGGTCATCTTGAGGACGCTGTTTGGATCATGGGCAAAATTCAGCTTGGGAAAGATCTGACAAAGGAACAGAAGGGAAGCATTCTTAGTTTTCTGACATCTTTGACCGGTACGATTCCTGAAGATGCTCTAAAAGTACCAATTTTGCCACCGAGTGACTAACTCCCGAATGGATCTCAGTTTAATTGCTGCAGAGCGTCAAAACTTTCGCTATATATCAATGCACGCTTGTGATTCAGCCGTAAAAAGCGGCATCGCAATTATTCTGGTAGTTCTATATCTCATTGCTCCAGCAGACGTTTTTGCCGGTCCGCCTTTTCGGACCGATGATCCGGAGCCAGTCGAATATCGGCACGGTGAAGTATACCTTTTTTCTACAGGTACGAGAGATTCTGGAGGAATCAGCGGTGTGGGACCGGCAATAGAATTCAACTACGGCATCTTCCCAGATACTCAATTTCATATAATCACGCCCGTTGCTTTTAACTCACCGCAGGGGAGCGCCTCCCATTTTGGTTACGGCGATACCGAAGTAGGCATAAAATACCGTTTTGTTCATCAGACCGCTGTCATCCCTGATATCGGAACCTTTCCCTTGATAGAGGTCCCAAGTGGAGACGCGCATAAAGGTCTTGGCAACGGGAAGGCTCAGTATTTCCTGCCGGTCTGGCTGCAGAAAGACTTCGGGAAGTGGACTACCTACGGAGGAGGAGGATACTGGATCAATCCCGGGGCAGGCAACAAGAACTGGTGGTTTTCAGGCATCCTCCTGCAATATTCTTTTACGGAGACTTTTTACCTCGGGGGTGAAATCTTTCACCAGACCTCAGATACAGTAGACGGCAAGAACAATACAAATTTCAATCTCGGCGGCAGCTTCCCTTTGACGAAGAAGGTCCAGCTTCTGTTTACTGCGGGTTCCGGTTTGCAGCATGCATCAACAAACTACTATTCTTATTACGTAGCTCTTTATTATGCATTCTAAACATTATTCACACATTAAACATCCCTCAAGAGTGCAGAAATAATAGGTGATGAATGGGGAAGAGTGTCCTTGAACTGATAAAGTTATTCCTCAAACTCGGCTTCACGGCATTCGGCGGCCCCGCAGCCCACATCTCCATGATGGAAGAAGAGATTGTCAAGCGCAGGCAATGGATCACAAGGGAGCATTTTCTCGATCTTGTGGGAGCGATCAATCTTATTCCGGGGCCGAACTCAACTGAGTTGGGCATTATTATAGGCTATATCTATGCGGGCATACCTGGTCTTATTGCTTCAGGTATCTCCTTTATTCTGCCTGCTGTCGCTCTCACGAGCGTGCTTGCATGGGCGTATGTCAAATTCGGATTGATGCCGCAGGTTGCTTTTTTCTTCTTCGGCATTAAGCCTGTTGTAATATCGATCATCCTCATGGCGGTTATCCGACTTGGAAAGACTGGCGCCAAGAATTTTAAGTTGCTATTTATCGGACTTTCTGTTGCCATAGCGTCGTTATTCGGAGCGAACGCTATAGTAGTTTTGTTTGTAGGAGGCTTCATAGGTATAGCTCTCCATGCGAGGGGCGATTCAAAAAAGACAACGATTTCATATGGGATAAGCTTGTTGTTATCCCAGTTGTGGAAGACCCTTAAGGTTGACAGAGTTCAAGCTGCAGTCATCGGATCAGTGTCGGCAACGGCAGCCGCAAGCGTGCCGTTATGGAAACTGTCGCTATTCTTTCTTAAGATAGGAACCATTCTTTACGGAAGCGGCTATGTGTTGATTGCCTTCATTCAGGACGGACTCGTAAAAAACAGCGGCTGGCTGACAAATCACCAAGTGCTTGATGCCGTTGCTGTTGGCCAGTTTACCCCGGGCCCCGTCCTGAGCACAGCAACCTTTATCGGATACCTCATTGCAGGAGTGCCGGGTGCCATAGCATCCACGATAGCAATATTTCTACCGTCGTTTATCTATATGCTGATCCTTTATCCGATCTTTCCCAAGCTGAGGAAGTCATCAAGGATGTCGGCCTTTCTTGATGCTGTCAATATCAGTGCAGTCGGCCTGATGGCTGCAGTAGCCTTCCGTCTCGCTACTACAACCTTGATAGACTGGAGAGCAATCTTCATAGCCGTTGCTGCTATCGTCGGGGGGATGTATTTTNNAGTATTTCAGACTTAATGCCGCATGGCTCGTCGTTGGAGGTGCCATTTCGGGATGGCTTCTGCAAAGGCTATAGAGCTTTCAACAAAGACTGAAAATCTCCAACAATTAGTAAAATTAAAGACCCTCGTTAGTGTCGAATAAAAACATCCGTGATTTTATTCATCTTTCCTTTGATAGGAACGGTACGGCCAGCATCCAAGGCAGCGTAAGAAACTTACGATTCCTGTAATTAGCGAGTCCAACAGTCATTGCGTCGTGACCTCTCAGGGGCTGATCAATGTAAGTGCCGAACAGCCTATCCCACCATGGAAAGTTGAAGCCGTAATTGCTGTTAGTCTCCCGGATTATGACTGAATGATGTACCCGGTGCATATCGGGTGTGACCAGAAGTAATCTCAAAATATGGTCAATGCTAGGATTGATGAGAACATTGCCATGATTGAACATTGATGTGGCGTTCAGCAGTATTTCAAATGTGAGTACGCTCCAGGCCGGCGCACCGATAAGCGCGATGATTCCCATCTTTATAGCCATAGAAAGCAATATCTCCAGCGTGTGAAACCTTGCCCCCGTAGTTACGTCGATATCCAGGTCGATGTGATGCATTCTGTGAAGCCGCCAAAAAATCGGCACTCGATGGAAAGCTACATGCTGAGTATATATGGCAAGATCAAATATGACTACTGCAAGAAGACCACCGAAAAGTGAACTTGTTTTGATAATATTCAGGATTCCATATCCCTTCATTTCAAAATCTAGGGCGAGCATTGTTGCTGTTGCTGGAAAGGCAAATTTTATCGCAACACTGTTCAAAATAGTTATAAGAAAGTTGTTAACCCATCTTGTCACCCTCGGCATTGACATAGTACGACGTGGGGCAATTGTCTCCCACGAAGCCATTATTATTAAGAAGCCCAAAAAGAATCCAAGCCTTATCACAATCTCGTTATCGAGAATGAACATGTTCATTTAAGTCTATCCTTCATGCCTTGCCAGGAATAATGAAAAAGTCATACTCTCCTCATTTTCTAAATTTTACTCAAAAATGTAGAAAGACCTACCCTCTTGACAAAATTATATTCTAAATATAATATATATTCAAGATGGAATATAACGTAAAAGGAGGTCGGCTATGATTCCTCTAGGACAAAAAGTTGAACTATTAAGGGTAGTTGCCCATCCGGTGAGAATACGTATTCTTGAAGAGCTTTCAAAAGGGGTGAAGTGCGTAAGTGATTTCGAGGACTTTCTTGAACTGAGACAACCGAATATTTCCCAGCACCTGTCGATTCTCAGACAATTTGGAGTTGTTGACTATTACGTTGATGGCAGGCTTAGATGTTATTTCCTTGTAAACCCGCTCATCCCAGACCTCATCAAAATGCTCAACAAAGATTACCGGGAAACCTTGCCAAGACCCGCGTGTTGCCCTGTGACCAGGAAAGGGACTTATCCGGGCGCACGCAGAAGATAGTTTTAACTTCGCTAAATGCATAAAGGAGGATGGAATGAAAATAGGAATTCTTATTTCAACGGGTGACGCAGAGATCATCTGGAACGCTTTTCGTTTTGCTAATCTGTGCGTAAACACTGATATTACAAACGAGGTATCGGTCTTCATGCATGGGAAAGCGGTCGAATATGAGAATTGCGACTCGGAGAAGTTCAACATTAAAGAGCTTGCAAAGACTTTTGTCCTGAGCGACGGCAAATTGCTTGCATGCGGCAAGTGCCTTGGCTTCAGGGGATTAGAAGAAAATGACGTCTGCCGCAAGGGCAGCCAAAAAGACTTATACCAAATGGTTACTACAAGCGACAAGCTTGTCTGTTTTTGAGGTATGACATGGATATCAAGTTTCTCGAAACTCTTTTATTTCTCGGATTAGGTGGCGGTTTTCTTTCGGGTCTCCTCGGACTCGGCGGCGCCATTTTCATGATACCTTTGCTGCTCTATGTGCCTCTTCTATTGGGCGTTGGACATCTGGACATGAAACAGATAGCGGCAGTCAGCATGGTCCAGGTGCTTTTTGCATCCCTTTCAGGTGTCATAGTGCATAGCAAGAACCGTTTCGTCAACAAATCATTGCTGCTTTACATGGGTGTTGCAAATGCCGTTGGCAATCTGGCAGGCTCGGTCTTTTCAAAGCAGACAAAGAGCGATTTTTTGCTGGAGATATTCGCCACCATGGCCGTTATTGCCGCCGTCGTTATGTTTATCCCCAAGCGTGAACAAGGGGAAGACATTTCTCCCGACGAATTGCATTATAACAAGACGCTTGCGGTGGCAGTGAGTCTCATTATCGGATGCTTTGGCGGAATGGTGGGCGCCCCTGGCGCTTTCATCTACATCCCGGCGATGATATATATTCTGAATATCCCGACACGGATTGTGATCGGCAGTACTTTGGGTATCGTCTTTCTGGGAGCGATCACCGGCACTATCGGCAAGATGGTGACCGGTCAGATAATCTGGCCATATGCGATAGATCTGGTTATCGGTACTATACCGGGCGCCCAGATAGGCGGCAAGGTCAGCAAGATGACCAATACAAAATATCTGCGGATTGCCATCGCAATCATAATTGCAATTACCGGCTTAAAGATGTGGTATCAAGTGCTGACTGTTCATTCTTAATAACGCTCTCAGAAAAGGAGGCGAATTATTATGGTTAAAATAACGATTTATTCCAACCGGCCCGCCGGAAAGCGGTGAACCAATCTTTGCGCTTTGGCCGGGAGAGTCAAAGAGAAATATCCCGATANNGGGAAGTAGAAACCGTCTATTCCGGGTTCCTTGGTTTAGGTCATAAGGGCGATGCAATCAAGCCACCAAATATAGCGGTCGACGACATAATACTTGGCGCCGAACCTTCATTTGAAGAGGTTGAGAAAGCCGTCATAGAAAAGATGGCTTAACGGGAGCATTTTATTGGAGACGATGGTATCCAATAAAGCTTTAGCTACGGGAAAAGGAGTGTGGATGCTATGAAAAAGATTCTTTATGCAAGTGTCATGTTTCTTCTTTTCTTGAACTGCACTGCGTGGGCGGAGCCGGGAAAACAAGATGCCTCGATTGCCTGGAATAAAGTCGTCGACGAGGCAAAAAAGGCGGGGTATCAACTCATCTCGCCGGAAGAACTCAAGAATGAATACCTGAAAGATCCGGGATCCTTTCTCCTTGTTGATACGAGACAAGAGTGGTCTTATCAGATGCAACATATCAAAGGTGCCTTGCACATCGACTTTGCTCCGACTTGGTGGAATCAATTCTCTCCGATGATGAGGTCCGAGATGAAGAGCCTTCTCGGCCCTGACAAAGATAGGAAGATTGTCTTTTACTGAGACGGCTTAACGTGAGTCCGAAGTCACGGTGCAGCCAGTTTGGCTGTCAAGCTTGGATATAAGCACGTGTACCGTTTTGCTGAGGGGCTCCCGGCATGGAAGGAGATGGGGTTGCCCATTGAGGCGGGTCGTGCATCTTATGGAGTGGCCGGAGGACAGAAAGGTATTTCGACTGTTGCTGGAACAGGTTTAATTCTGACTTTAATCGGCGTTTTTCGTGGAGGCATCGCTCTTAATCTTACCCCCTGCGTATATCCCCTCATTCCGATTACAGCATCATATTTTGGCGGGAGGAGCGAAACCGGTGAACGACAGGGATATCTTCTTCTGCACGGTCTCCTTTACATTTTAGGTCTCTCGGTCGTGAACTCGGCACTGGGCATCTCAGCAGCCTTCACCGGAAGGCTCATGGGCTCATTTCTTCAGCATCCTGCGGTTCTCATTTTCGTTTCAACTGTATTATTTCTTATGGCGCTTAATTTTTTCGGGTTCTGGGAGCTTCGGCTGCCTGCCTTCTTGAGTGCAGCTGTGTCAAAATCTCATACAGGTTATGCCCAATCACTATTTATGGGATTGACACTCGGTATTGTTGCCGCTCCGTGCATCGGACCATTTGNNAGACTCCTTACCATGGTTACCCAGAGAGGCGACCCCCTGTTCGGTTTTCTCATATTCTTCACTCTGAGCATCGGTATGGGGTTACCGCTATTCATTCTGTCAATGTTCGCCGGCAATTTAAGCAGGCTGCCACGTTCCGGTGAATGGCTGGTATGGATCAGGAACCTTT
>DMNE01000420.1:0-19318 GCA_003453735.1 Nitrospiraceae bacterium
CTATTACCGTACCGGTATGGGTTTGATAGGCGTTCAGCTTCCCCTTCTTAAAATACCTCCACGCTGTTTGATAACTGATACCGAGTCTCCTGGCATACTCTGACAGCTACATGCCTCATATAATACTATAACTGCTAACACTTCTCACAGCATTGTTGAAGCTTTGCGATACCCTATTGGCCGGATGATACCCGGTCACGTCCGGTCCATGAAGATGATAATCAAGGGCGAAGGTGAGATAACCGACATACCTCCTCTCGAAGAACTGGCAGACGATGTGGTTGATCCTGAACCGGCTCACCTGGGAACAATGGGTCAAGTACTCGGGATCTTGTATCAGCGGATTGTCTATAGTTTTGGGGATATCGCCCGGGTGAAACGACTGCCGCGGGCTTTGTAATAAATGGCGATGCCTGTGGCCATGATGATAAACAGGGGGGAGAAGCTTCAGGATCTTCATGCCTAATCTCTTGGCGGGCACGCCCCTCGGTCAAAAATAGGGATTCCCTGCGACTACTCATTCTCAGCAGGTCCATCGTATTTTGTCCGCTTTAAGTGTTGTTTCAAATCTCTCACTTTGCTTTGCACCGCGGGAGCTAAAGAGCCGTAAACCGGACTGAAGGTATTAAGAAATGCTTCATAATGTTCGATTGCCTTGTCTTGCTGGTTCAGTCTTTCCAAAACAAGAGCCAGGTTGTAATGCGCCTCGGCATTGTTGTCATAATTCAACTGGAGGGACTTTTCGTAATATTCTTTCGCCTTGATAAAATCATTACCCAAATAGTACACGTTACCCAATTGATTTAAGACCGGTGGATACGTTGAGTCAAGTTCTAGGGATCGCACCCACGCTCTCTGCGCACTTAGCAGATCGCCCTGTTCCTTATAGGCACCGCCAAGCCCATAATACCCCCGAGCCTTCCGCGGACTTTTCTTAACGACATCCGACCATAAGCTTATTGCGTTCTGCCACACCGTGTTCCTATGATATGTCAAACCGGTCAAGACAATCACGACCACTATAAAGGGAACAACCATAGCCTTCTTCATTATCTGCCCGGCGGACTTGATCCTTCTAAATAACAACCACGCCGCAGCGGATATCGCTATAAAGACCCCAACCGATGGCAGATACATCCGGTGTTCAAAGATCACATCTGCGATCGGAATAAGGCCCGATTCCACAGACAACCCAATAAATAACCAAAAAATACCAAAAGAAATAAGTCGGTAGCACTGGTTGGTTGTTGATATTCTGTTGCCTCCTGCACGCGAATGGGACAATAGATAAATACCCAGAGCCAGAATCGCCGAGAGAAACAAGAATGACAGCAATACGTCCGTGTTAAAGAATGAATGCATTATCGGATAGTCGTAATCAAGATTCTGATTCACGGGGAGAAAGAGGAGCCTTAGATACTTGCATATGACGGTGAACTGCGTCAGCAGATAATCCCATCTCGAAACGTCCGAATGGACCCTCGTTACGCTGCTTACGTCGCCTATCAGGTTCCCGGCCTTATTACTGCTCGCAAGCAGACTCACCGGAACGATAACCCCTGTTGCAAGCAGTGGTGCCAGGTACTTTATCCTCTTTGCACTGGGTTCCTTGAAAAAAATGAATTCATATGCGGTGATCATCACAGGCAATGTAACTGCTATCTCTTTGGTCTTCATGGCGAATACAGCCGAAGCGATGGACCCTGCATAGCACAACTGCCGCCTCAGGGGAAAGACCTTTCCGCATGTATGTTCGGTGGTGGCACCCGGACAAGACACATCAGAAGGCACCCTGCTCTGGTCTCCATAAGACAGCAGCCTGAATCGCGCGTAAAAAACTATTGACAGAAGATAAAACAACGTTGCCAGGGAGGTAAACCGTTGTACAATGTATGTCACTGCCTCCGTTTGTATCGGGTGACACATAAAAAGAAGTGAGGAAACCAGTGCGATGAAGTGTGTCCTTTCGCTGAACCGCGGCGGGAGGGATTCCGAAGAAATTGGGGAGGGATCCAAAAATACGGACGCCCTGCCCGTGAGGACCACAAGCCAATAAACAAGCAAAGCGTTCATTATGTGAATGAAGACATTAACGACATGATATCCCGCGACGCGCAGCCCGTGCAGCTCATAATTCATCCCAAAGGCAAGAAAGCCGACATACCTCTGCTTGAAAAACGAGCAAATGACTTCCTCCGTGGAAAGATGGGTCACCTGTGAGCAATATCGTGAAGGCTCGATCAGAAGGCGAGAGTCCTGAACAAGGGGGTTCTCCACAATATTGACGACATCGTCAAAAAGAAACGGAACCTGAAAGGTATTCGCATAGGCGAGGAGGCCGCATACCACAATGACGAAGAAAGACAGGACGTTGCGCATCGGATATGTTTTTCCAGCTATTACGATTACCCGCCCGCGTTACTTCTTCTTCGGCACCGCCAGGATGTCAATCTGTACCGCCTGGAGAAGCATCTGAAACGAGATGATAATCGGGAGCGCCACCAGCATGATAGTGCCCGCCGAGCGCGGCATCCCGGTGATCAGGGAGTCCACCCACTGGATGATTCCATAAACGATGCTCAGAACAAAAACAGGCAGGCCGATCAGGAGATAGACCGACGCCATGTTGAAATCATAAATGAAATACTTCAAGAAAATCCGCTTCACTAGTCCCCTCATAAGGCGGGGCGGGAACTGTAACAGAGCCCTGGTGATCTTGAGCGAACTCTTCTCTTCGCCGTACTGCGCCGGCATACTGATATCTTTCACCACAGCATTGACGATATTCAGGTGTATGAGCATATCGGATTCGAAAAAAAACTTTTTCGACAGGCTGCCGAAGTTCAGCTCCTCCAAGACCCTCCGGTGAATCGCGGTATAACCGTTTGTCGGGTCCATGATATCCCAGTATCCAGAAGCAACTTTCACGAAAAAGGATAATATACTATTACCAAAGAGCCTTATCCTCGGCATCGTTTTCAGCGCGTGGAAATCCCTGAAACGATTTCCCTTTGCATAGTCCGCTTCATTGTTGAGCAGCGGTTCGATGAGGCTCTCGATGTAATTGGGGTCCATTTGACCATCACCGTCCATCTTGACCGCAACAGCACAGCCCTCTTCGAGGGCCTTTCTGTAACCGGTGACGACCGCAGCCCCTACTCCTTCATTGCGTTCATGATACAGAACAATCACGTTCTTTTTCTGCAGGCGCTCTGCTTCTCTTCCTGAAGATTCAGGGCACTTATCATCGACAACTATAACGTATCTAACATTATCGGGGATCTGTAAAATGACCTCCTTTATATGAGTTGAAACTTTATATGCGGGAATAACAACGGCAATATCTGGCAGAGACATATACGTGCATCACCTGAACACAAACAGATTGAAAAGATGCCGGATCGAAATATTATTTCTCGTGGCAGTGCTCACATAAATCAAACGCTACGGTAGCCCCAAATCTCCAAAGCTTCATTGAGTCTGAACTGTGCGGATTGTGACAGCTCACACAGGAAAAATCCTTATACTTCTCTTTTGCGCCACCCCTCGTGATATCCTTTGCTTGCAATGGGTGCCCTATGACGGCATGCCGTCTGTTCTTGAATGCCGAATCCGTGTGGCACGTCATACAGAGCGTATTGGTCTCATCGAGCAGCATCCTCTTATGTTCGGAAGCATGGGGATTGTGGCATGAGGTACACATCCCTGCTTCGACCGGCGGATGAATGTCCTTTTTGGTGAACGCGGACTTGTCATGACAGGTATAACAGAGATCCGGCAAGGGCAATTGCAGGAGCTTGTCATTGTCAGACTTGTGGGGGGCGTGANNCAGAGATCCGGGAGGGGGGACTGGAGAAGTTTATCGTTGTCAGACTTGTGGGGGGCGTGACAGCTTAAGCACATCCCTCCTTCGACCGGCGGATGAATAGATTTCCCCTTAAACTTATTCGGGTCATGGCACGTAAAACAAAGAGCGGGGACCGGGGACATCAAGAGTTTATCGTTATCCTGAGAATGCGGACTGTGACAGGTTAGGCACATGCCGCCCATGACCGGNNGGATGGACATCCTTTCCTTCAAACTGCTTTTTATCGTGGCAATTGTAACACAGATCCGGAACGTCCGAGAGCAACAATTTCGGCAGATCTGCCGAGTGAGGGTTGTGACAGGTGGTACAACCCATCGCAAGGGCGGGATGCACGGTCTTCTTGGTAAAGAGAGTCTTATCATGGCAGCCGTAACACAGGTCCGGAACCTGGGCGGACAGGCCTTTCTCTCCCTTCATCGTCCTTTTGTGGGGCATACTTGACGTGTCAATTCCTGAGTGACAGGCCACGCATCCCATTGAAACAGCTGCGTGGACGACCTTCTTGCTTATGAGGGCACTATGGCACGACTTACAATTAAGTTCAGCATACGCTGCCCTTCCTGGGATAGTGAGGAAAAAGACTGAAGCTATCAGGAACAACTCAAAAGGGATCACTCGTTGCTTCATTCGATCCCAGCACCGTGTATTGGCACTCCTTCTTGAATATCGTGAGTACATGAAAAACTATACCAGAGTCTCAGACTGATTTTCAACTTTCCGTAAAAGGACAGTTCGTCAGTTACGGTTCCCCGGCATTCTCATGCCCCTTCGCAGCACCTTTGCCGGTATTCCTCCGTTCCAGAATCGATAGATTCACCAGAGCCCCCGGGTCCGCAGGATAGAGCGATAAAAGCCGCTGGATCACTGCTCTCGCCTCTTCGTCCCGCTTGAGCATGATTAAGGTGCTCGACAGGTTCTGGAGGCTCGATTTATCATCCGGCTTGAAGGAGAGATGTAACCGATAATATTGCTCGGCCTCTGAGTACCGACCCAAAAGAGCGTATGCCTCCCCTATCCACTGGTAAACATCGACAGTCGGATACGGCTGGTTCATGGCTTGCGCGGAGATAAAAAGGCCGAGCGCCTCGGCATACCTCCCTTTATCAAGGTAAACCTTGCCAAGAAAGTAATAGGGCCTTGAGATACCCGGTGCAAGGGCTAAGGCGCGTTTATAGAGGCGCTCCCCCGATCTCCAGGAAGATGAAAGACGGACATCCTGGAAAACATACAGAATTGCCAGCACAGCGATGCCGGCAATGATAGTCCGCCTCCAGGGGAGCGACACGGAGAACCACCTTGCCAAAAAAACAGAGGCCGCCGCTAAGGGAAAAAGGAGATAATGGTCGTAGTAAACCAGGTTCCCCGCTATGACATGTTTCAGTGGGACAATATTTGAGTAAGGCAGGAAGGGGATCAGGATGAAGAGCGATAAAAAAAGATAAGCGTACTTCTTCCGATAAAGCAGCAATGCCAGCACCGCACCTATAAAGAGGGGGACAAGCCATTCACTTCCCATCCTTAAGCCATCCGGCCATTTGATGTCATAGTCGTATGTCAGTTTAACCGGAAGGACGCATTGCTTCGCAGCAATGGTAATCGTCCTCAGGACGCCTCCTGCCCACATTCCCGGAGAGACCGCTGGCGAGCTCTGTATCACGCCACTATCTCTTGCCACAGAGAACTGGCAGAAAAATATCAATCCTGAGATGATAAAAAAAGGTGCTAATCTCGTGAATATTCTCTTATAACTGTTCTGTCCCTTAAGGTAGAACAGTTCATATGCGAGCAACACAAAGGGCAGAACTATTCCGGTTCCCTTGGAGAGCTGGGCTAAGGTCATACAAACCAGGGCCAAGATGATCAAGAGGGTTCTGCCCGACTCGGAAATATAAACCCTGAAGGCCAATAGACCAAAAAGAACATAGAGCAGCTCCTTGCGGTTTGAAATACCGGCCACGCTCTCAACCTGGGTGGGATGAAGGAGCATAAGCAGAACAGCTGCTAGCGCAGAGACATATAATCCCATAGTCTCTCCGCTGCGAGCATTGCGATTCATTATCACTGACAGTGAAAAGGCCGTGATGCCAATACAGAAGAAAATGATGATATTCGTTATGTGGAACATTCTGGGGTCAAGTCCCCAGAGGGCGCAATCGAGCGCAAAAGAGGTTAACGTGACAGGGAAGTAATCGAATTCAAGGTGCTTTGTCCAGATTTCGCACAACGAATGGAAATCTAAGTGCTGAACAAAACTGTTGTTAAGAATATAGTAGGAGTCATCACCGAGGAACTCAGACTCCCCGGTCAAGAGGGGTGCATATGCTGCGATGATGAAGGTGCAGAGGATTGTGAGTGACCCTATGACCCATAGGGTCTTTCTGCTCATAAAAAAGCGGGTGTTCACGCCCATGTGTTTCATCGTTTTGGCTTAATTGCGGTTCAAGGTCCTTCCACTTCCGCTGAAGAGGGGATAGCTACGGAGACCAATCTTCTGGAGTGCAAATTTGAAGGATGTTATCAAGACGCCCATTCCGTACTTCATGCTCCTTCTGAAATTTATCGAAGAAGCGTCCTCAAAATACCGTGTCGGACAGCTTATCTCTCCGATTCTGAAACCGAAAAAAACCGTCTGTACGAGCATCTCATTGTCAAAAACAAAGTCATCGTCATTTTCCTCAAGGGGCAGTCTCTCCAAGACTTCACGGCTAAAGGCACGAAAGCCGGAATGATACTCGGACAGCTTTGCTCCCACTATTAGGTTCTCGACGAAAGTGAGGAGCCTGTTCGCTATGTATTTGTAAAGAGGCATGCCGCCCTTGAGAGCCTGACCCCCGAGAATCCTCGAGCCGAGAATCACGTCGTACTGTTCAGAGGCTATCATGGAGGCCATCGCCGTTACGAGGCGAGGAGAATACTGGTAATCAGGATGTATCATGACCACAATATCCGCTCCCGTCCCGAGAGCGGCACGGTAGCAGGTCTTTTGATTGGCCCCGTACCCCTTATTTTCCTTGTGAACAATGGTCGCGATGCCCAGCCCTTGGGCGCGAGCAGCCGTGTCGTCCCGTGACGCGTCATCAACCAGTATAACGTCGTCGACGTACTCATGAGGAAGCCCTGTATATGTCTGCCGAAGAGTCTTTTCAGCGTTATAGGCTGGCATTACCACAACGAGTTTCTTACCAAGTATCATAACGAGCTATCCAGGAAATCCCCGCCCCTTTACGCCCGAATCGCGTAGACTTCAATGGTGCCCCCTTTTTTCAGGAATGATTCATAGAGTGAACGGAAAAGAGAAAAAAGAAGGAAACTGGGTAAGAGGATAAAGGTCAGGAGCGCATCTCTTATGCTCAATGATTTCCGTTCGCTCTTTCTCAAAGCGGGGGATTTCAGACAACTGCCAAGACAGTTTTCTTGTATTGCTTGAACACCTGAAACATTCGGAAGTGTCTGCACCCACCCAAAAGGAGTGTATTCTGCGTCAAACCTTCTCACTTTCGTAACAACGAATGAGTCCTTTCGCTGTAATGCAACCGGCCCTTCCACAGAAAAAAGATGCAGGGGTGAGGGGACGTCGTCCAGATGGAACCATACTCTTTTGCCGGCCTGAGACCAGTACCGCGTCATAGCATATAAATCTTCGAAAGCTAAAGCCTCGCTTAAAGGCAGGGGAACCGTTCTACCGGCATTGCATTCCTCGCAAAAAAAGATATCATAGACCTCTCCCCCTTCGGTGATATTCTTTATGTGGACACCGTGCAATTCCCTATTGCAGAGAACACAGACGTTTTTCATCCCAGTTGTATTTTAAAGCCCCTTGCCCTTTAGTATCAAGCACGGGCATCACCTCCTTCTCCTTATTCACTACGGGCTTGTATTGCCAAGACAGTCCCGTAAAGCCCCTCCCTCCAGAGTGGGATACAGGCAGCATCTTCCGTCTCCTTTTCCGGAGTGTTGGAGAGGCCCACATGTCATGGCCAAATTGTCAACTGCTAAGGTCAAAAAGAGCCCACCGTATCGTCCGATGAGTAATGATAGTTGCCAGGCTATCCTTCATTGCCGTGACGAATCTGGATAATTGAAGAAATTGAAGAATTAATGATTGACAGTACCGTGCGTATCAGATATAGTTTAGTGTGAAAAATTGAGGCTTAGTCCCGTTGCATGTTGGCTCGTTTATTTTTCACCGTATTGGACTATGATGCGTCTATTTTTAGCGACAATTATCTTGTCTCTCTCACTCGGTGCATGTGCAACCCCCGGCTCTCCGAAGATGGGATTGTACTACACCCCGAGAGTGGAGAATCTTGAGCAGATACTTGCGGCGATAGAGGCAAGAAAAAACACCTTGGAGAAGCACCCTGCATGGCTTTCTCTGGCAACACAGGGCTTTCTCATAAAAAATCTGCTTGACCTTCCCGAATCGGAATATTCCAAATACCAACGGTATCTTGACGGCGGAACCCTCTATATCGTCGTCCACCCTGCCTACTATGTCTTTTTCGAAAATCATGAGCCTAACACAACTGTGGGAGATCCTGTCGAAGCACTTTTGAAGCAAGTCGCGCTGACAAAAGACGATCAATTCCTCAGGGAGCAGGAGAGGGCGCTGAGGGACTTCCTCGAAATTACTTCCACAAGAAAGCGCCTTATTTTGCTTATTTTGCCTGGCGATTACAAGGACTTCTCCGGTTATACCTATAGGAACGCCCCAGATGCGTACGCACGATACATCAACAGTGTCACAAACAGTTCGGAATCTGTCCTGTACCTTTACTCTGAACAACCTTTCAGAGGCGCTCTCTCTTACGAGTCACAGCAATCCCTCCTTCACTTTCTTGAAGCAGTAAGCCCCAAGGCCATTCGTATCGGCGGCGGTTACGTCGGCAGGTGTATTGAGGATTTCTATAGAAACCTTACCACATCTGTGGGCGAAGACAAGGTAACGATAGCAGGAGAGATCAGCGCCTTCAGTCCTGAAGACTTAAACGGACTTGATCTTAATGATTTCTTGAAAGGCGGCACACTAAATATTTCAGCACTGAAGCAAGTCGTCACCTCAAAGAACATACGAGGAAACTCCTTCAAGGAATTTCTTAGAAACTATAAGAACTATATTAAGAAGAATAAAGACGCCTCAGGACAAAAGGGCTAATCCTTACCCCGCACGCTCCTGAAGATGTTCTCGACAGTTCTTTTTTGGTGACCGCAAGGATGCTGATCATTTCGGGAAAACCGCTTCTTTCTTCTCACCAAACGGCAGCAATCTCCTGGTTGGGACGGAATCCGGCGCGTGTAATCCCCAATCAGTCGGTGGGTTTTTCTCAACGCGTTCCCATAAACCCGGCTTCTTTCCTGTTACGATATTCACGGTCCCGCAATCACCCCTAGCTAGCTAGTCATCATGGACAGTAGGCTTTTCCGAGTCCTATTTTATTCTCGTCACAGAGGTGCTCCGTTCTTTGAAGAGCAAGACCGCTATCTCGGGCGTCCAGTGATACTACATAAGGGAGCGTTACCTCCCTTTCATCATGCGCTCCAAGCATATCATTGTGGAGATCCCGCTTGGACATGATTGATATTACACTTTTACCAATACTTTCACCTGGAAAGAGCGTCGATATACGCAGCATAGACGACCTTATGGGGCGTTCCAATATTAATACGACAGCAATTTACGCCAAAGTTATTGCGGAAGGTGCTGCAAAAGCGGTGAGTAAGTAAAAAGGCAGCTGAACTTCTCTATCAATAGTCAGTTCGCTCATCATGTCTACTGAATGTCAAGAGCGATTCAGCCCACTCGCCACGCATACAAAGGCCGGGAAGGCCGGAAAAGTCGCGGCCATCGTCAAAGAGGCCTATTCCCAGACGCGCCATAGCGCGTCCCAGCGTGTCCGCACAGACTGCTGTCGAGGCGAGACAACGCGAACTCAGAATATCCAGTGGCCCTCGACGTACAGACCCGTGAAAAGAGCTAAGAATAATCAAGACCAGACAGTGATTGCTGTGTACCAAATGTGACGCACCGACAGCTTGGAGAAAAGAAGGTACAGCGGAAACATAACCACCGCAAAGCGGGATACTCCTATGATGAAACCTGTGCTGGTGAACAACAACCAGTTGCAGACCATCCACACCGCATACGAGGGTCGCAACTTTAGGCAAGCCCAAACAGTTCCGACGAAGCCAAGAATTATGAATAGCAGGTCTTGCACACCAAGTATTGCTCCTTCCTCTCCCGACCCATGCAATGCCATGTCAATCTTCCCCCAAATACCGGTCCACGGCCACAACTGAGTCTGGAACCAGTGTTCTCTTCGGTAGGTCATGAACATTAATGGATCGCCGTGCACGTGGTAATTAAGGAATAAGTAGCCCAGCAGTCCAAGTCCGACTAGCCAAATCCAGAGCCACTGCCAGCGCCAGCGGCGCGTTAGAGAAAACTGGTGTCCGGCTTCCACCATAAGTGCCGGTATGAGGACCAGCCCGTTAATCCTGCTTAAGCAAGCTAACCCTCCTAGTATCCCAGCCACTGCCCAGCGATCCTTTCGAGCTGCAAGAAAAGAACCGAGAACAAGAGCCAGCAGCAAACTTTCTGTATAGGGAAGGTGTAATGCGGCACTGCCTGGAAAGATGAACATGAACCAGATCGAGCGCTCCGCGATCTCGCGTGGGTAATCAAGCTGCATCAATTCCTTCAGCAGTAACCCAGCCACCACCGAGGCCACACTTACAACAACGAGGGCGCTGAGGATGTAGTCTCCAAAAACCAGTGCCACTATCCGTGTTACCCAGGGGAAGAGTGGATAAAAGACGATCAGAAACCTGGCCTCGCCAGTTGCCTGATAGCCGTTTTGAGCCAGATTGAGGTAATGCACTGCATCCCAGTGATTCCAGATCGCAAGCCATTCTCTCAAAGCTCCTAATAGAGGAATTCGTAAGCACTTGAAAGGCTTGTGTACCGTAGAGGTAAAACATTGCTTTAATAGCGAGAATCATTCCGATCACACGCCAATCAAGCCATCGCAAACCAGATCGCACGCACTCAGGGGCCGTCTCTGTCTGCTCGTGTGTTTTACAACCAGCTTGTTTTATGTCCACGAGATGAGGCATATCTGAAAGCTCACCGCTAAACACTGATACTGAACTGATAGGAAATTGCTTTTGCAGCAGGAAAACAGAATAACAACGCACCGGCATATCTCAGTAAGATATCTCTCACAAAAAACCGTGAATTCGCGTTCTGAAGTACGGTGCCTATCGGACAATGCCCCTTATACGACATTCTTGTCCCTACTGTCCGAATTGCAAAAGTTATTCCCAATATCGTTGTATAATTTTCCACTGTTGATATAATTGCACTAAAGGGCAATCATGTCGAAACGAGAATTATCAAAAATAAGTACGACCACTTCTTATTTTTCTTGTTCACTGCACTTGGTTTTTCTGATTCGAGTGTCAACAGTGACCCGCATAGGGAAAATGGCGAAGCTATTTTCTGCTATTTGCCCCTAAAGAGGAGCAGAGGGAATGGCAAAAAGAGCGAGAGGGAACCACGAACCAGCATTCAAGGCAAAGGTGGCACTTGAGGCAATCAAGGGAGAACAGACGATTGATGAGTTGGCGGAGCGCTTCCAAGTGCGTCCGAGCGAAATCATTGAGTGGAAGAAACAGCTTTTAGAGCGAGCAGAGGAAGTGTTTGCGAAGGATAAGACAATAGAGGAGGGATCAAGCTGTCTGGCATACGACGGGAAGGGACAATGGCGATACCTTGCTGTTGCCATAACCCTATGTCTTCTTTTTTTCCTCTTTCGTCTCACTGATCTCGGCACGAACCCCAAGGGTTTCTTCTGTGATGAGGCATCGATAGCATTCAACGCACGGTCTATTCTCGAGACCGGCAGCGATGAACACGGGTTTATATTTCCGATATTTTTCAAAGCATTCGGGGACTATAAATCGTCGCCCTACATTTATGCAACAACCCTATCGATCGCGCTGTTTGGTGAGTCTCAATTTGCGGCTAGATTACCGGCAGCTGTCTTTCTCGGACTATCCATGTTTGTCGTTTACCTCCTGCTCTCTAAGGAAGTCCATCCAGCTTGCGGGTTGCTGTCTATTGTTGTCCTGGGAAGCGAGCCGTGGCTGAACCATTTTTCTCATATCGCCTTTGAACTTTCCTCGATCCCCCTGCTTCTGGGTCTGGCCGTGTTATGCTGGATCTCTGCTGTCCGAGGCAAAATCTTCTATTTCTATCTTTCGTCTTTATTTTTCACACTTTCTTTCTACTCATATCCTCCGGCTCGTCTTTTTGTTCCCTTATTCTACGTTGGTCTGACAGTCATCTACCGTAAAGAAATCTTTGGTAATAGGAGAAATCAGCGACATTTCTATACTTCCCTTATCATCGGTGCAATATTAGCCATTCCCTTTTTTTATTACGTACTCACGAGGAATGATTTTTTGGAGAGATTAAACTATCTCAGTATATTCACAACTCCATTTTTGGATCATTCTCATGCATATGAATGGCTTGAGAATGCTTTTAAAATGTGGCACCGATCACTTGCAGATATCCATTCGCAAATACTCTTACGCTCCCTCATCTTCATTGTGAATTATGTTTCATACTATTCTCCTGAATATCTCTTTTTTCATGCCGATTCCAATATGCGATTTGGGAATCACGAATTTGGAATATTAAGCTATCTATCGATGATCGGAATGGTGTCAGGACTGCTGACACTGCTGTTACGCCGAAAGAAATTCGACAAACTGCTTATCTGGTGGTTACTCATTTTTGCCATTCCAGCCTCCCTTACCTGGGAAGATATTCCCCACTCTGGAAGGGGCATAGTAGCCCATCCGGGTTTGGACATGATCGCAGTAATCGGACTTTGGGAAACCGGGCGATATCTTTTTTCCCTTATGCGGGTAAGACGGTTCTTCTTCGTGACGTACATTTCCATCTGCCTTTTTCTCTATGGGTATCATGCGGTAAAATATTTCAGCTACTATAGGAACGTATACAGCATTCAAGCATCGGGATGGATGCAGTACGGTTTCAAGGAGATGATGGAATACATCCGGGACCATTACCGCCAGTATGATCGAGTCGTGCTCATCTGCACCGGAATGCACTACCAGCCATATATTTTTGCATTATATTACTCGAATCTTTCTCCACAGCTATGGCGTACGGAAAAAAAGCTGCCCTGGAATCTAGAGGTCCTAGATCACCCTCTTGATAAAGATGATTACCATAAGAATGTACTCTATGTATTTGCCCCGGTGCCGTCAAATCTGGATCCGCGATTCCGGTTAGTACGCAATGTGACGTGGGAAGACGGAATAGGCATCGCTTTCGCATATTATGTGTTCACATAATATGCGAAAGCCGAACCCGATCGTTCTTCCGATGATGTAAATACTTCGCTTCTTTGGAACAATTTCTTATCTATGGGAATCATACACTTTAGTTTCAGAGCAAAGCCCATCACAACCTCGGAAATGCATAATCTGACATAGAGCAATGGCCCGCTCATCACTGCATGGAGCACGCTCCATGAGAATCTTCACCGTGACTTCCCGATCCTCCCCATCCCGCCCGTCACTCTCCGCTTGACGGTAGATTTGGAATCGAATCGGCCACCATTTGCAATAAGCCGGGGTATTTCTTTATTATAATACGATACCGGTTGAAGTCCGCTATCGACAAAATCGAATGATATGCCATTACGACGAACAGCAGTCACGGCTAAAGAATTCCTGGAGAAATTCCGATATAAAAACATACAGACTACAGAACGCAATCCATCAAGGATACGGTAAGAAGTAGCAAGAGGCCCTTGGAATGAAAAAGAGGATCATCTTAGGACTGAGTGTAATCCTCCTCATTTTTTTCGTTGGCGGCCTGTTCATCATCTTTACCCTCGAGACATCACGGTCAGAATTTAGAAGGCTGATCATGCTCCACCAGGCCCAGATATTCCGCAATAACCTCCTCTTGAATATGGAGAGGGTCCAGAGAGATATTTATCTTTACAGATTCCATAGAAGCCATGATGTGAAGTACGGAACTACCCTTGATCAGGACATGGTCGTTTTGGAGTCGAGCGTCAATCTCTGTTTTTCTTGCCACCACACTGAATTCGTCCTAGCCAGAATCACTCAGACAAAAAAAATGATAAGCGATTACAAGACGTACATAGCCAGGATTACGACATTCGCGGATAATTCTCAGGGACTCGAACAGAGCGAAGATACGGCGATCGCTTTCGGCAATAGAATGCTCAATATCGTCAATGAAATAGTGACGACTGCAAATGCCAATCTCAGCAGAAAGACCGTGGAGGGCTACCGGTACGTGAATTCCGTTGAAATGACTCTTTACAGCAGTCTGTTCCTTTGCCTCGTTGTAACTGTTTTCATGGCATTGAGATTCGAAAGGCAGCTCATGAAGCCGATAGGGGAGATTCTCAAAGGCGTTGATTATTTCTCAAGCGGGGATTTGAACTATCAAATCCCAGAGAACATGCCCAAAGAATTATTATTGCTTGCGAAGTCATTTAACAAAATGTCTTCACAACTGAAAGAGAACCTTGAGAAGATTAAAAAAACGGAGCAGATGGAGCTCATGAGGGAAATTGCGGCGGGTCTTGCACATGAAATAAAAAATCCTCTGGCAGGGATCAGGGGAGCTATCGAGGTCTTCATGCATGAATTAAACCTTTCCCGCGAAGAGAGGACTGTATTTGAGGAAATGCTCTTCCAGGTTAAGAAGCTCGATATCATGACTAAATCCTTTCTTGAATATGCCAGGCCACCTTCGCCACAAATCGTCTCGACTGACATAAACGACATCATTCATAACACGGTCTTCTTTGTATCAAAACAGAATCTTCATAAGAATTTACAAAAAGTATGTGTCGTTGAAAATCTTGACCATTCCATGTCCGCCCTCCCTGTTGACCCCGTTCAGGTGCAACAGGTCATCTTGAATCTCATGTTCAATGCCCTAGATGCTATGCCCGAGGGAGGGAAACTTACCTTTACAACCTCTCACGACAATGGTGTTGCTACGGTAGCGGTTTCCGACACTGGGCACGGCATGGATGAGGAGACAGTAAATAAGATCTTTAAACCTTTCTTTACGACCAAGACGAAGGGAGTAGGAATCGGACTCTCCATCAGCAAAAAACTCATCGAACAACATAATGGACAGATTTCTGTTTCCAGTAACGGGTCTGGAACCACTTTTTCCATAACGCTGCCGCACGGGTAGTCCACTGGCAGAGGAAGAACTGCGTCAAATCGCCGAACGTGTGCTATTTGACACAACGCGAAATCTGACCTTCAACACAGCGAACACGAACCAGTGATTGATTTCGTTCATTCGAGCGATACAATTTTGTAGCGTTCGCGTGAGCATAAATTTTGCTTTACCTGTCGTGAAATGCCATCAATACTCATTATTGAAGATGAAGGATTAATCCGCTTTTCGTTCTCGAGGGCTTTGAAAAAGGAAGGTCTTCTTGTTTCCTATGCAGACAATGGAGCAGATGCGCAAAGGAAGATAGCGAACGAAAAATACGATGTGGCTGTTGTCGACCTTCACCTCGGAGATATTGACGGCCACGACGTCATCCGTCATCTCAAGGAACGCTCACCGGAAGTAAAGATCATCGTTCTGGCGGCCACCTGCCCTGAAGAGGTCAAAGAGAGCCTCTTGTTTGAAGGTGCCGCTTGCTTTTACGAGAAGCCATTCGATACGTATGATATCGCCAAATCAATTGAGGAACACCTCTCTGCCTTGTATAGCGGGAAGATCCTGGAAAGGAGACATTCCGAGAGGAATTTCTACGGGATCATGATCGACTTTTCTCTTTATGTCTTCGATGTGAGCAATATCAAAAAGCTGACTTTCAGGGGAGAGGGCACCGATATCGGCCACGGTGGCATCGGCATTAGAACGGATTATCCTCTGGAACCAGGTCACTTAGTGGAATTCACCAACGGACAACGGAAGTGCGGAATTGTTGCCTGGAGCAGGAAGATTGATGATCGTTCATACCGGGCGGGGATCAAATTCATGGAGGACATCACCTAAGAGAATCAGCTGTCCTGATGTTCGAACAGGTTCTTCACCTCATCCAATAATTCATTGATGTCCTTGAACTGCCGATACACTGAAGCGAACCGCACATATGCCACCTTGTCTGTCTCCCTGAGGGAATTCATAACCTCCTCACCAATCCACGCGCTGGATATTTCTTTCACCCCCATGCCCGTGAGTTTTTTCTCGATCGAATCCGTGATTCCCTCCAACAGATCGACACTTATCGGTCTTTTTTCGCACGCTTTCTTCAGTCCGCCAAGGATCTTTCCTCGGTCAAAGGACTCTCGCCTGTTGTCCTTCTTGATGACCATTGGCACGACATCCTCAACACGTTCATAAGAGGTAAAACGCTTCCCGCACTCCAAGCATTCACGCCTTCTCCGTATGGCGTCTCCCTCCTTACTCGTACGGGAATCGATGACCTTGTCCTCGAGGTTAGCACAGAAAGGGCATTTCATCAGTAGATGGGGAATTTAAGGCAGAGCTTCTTTACGCGATAGGAGAGGCTCTTCATCTCGGCAGCACTGCTCCTGTTCTGCAACACCTCTGAGATGATCTCTCCTATTTCGACCATTTCTGTCTCACCCATTCCTCTTGTTGTGACGCAGGGGGTCCCCAGCCTGATGCCGCTCGTCACTGCCGGCGGCCTCGAATCATAGGGAATGGCGTTCTTATTCACCGTAATTCCCGATAGGTCCAACGCCTCTTCTGCCTCTTTCCCCGTTACGTTCTTGTCCGTAAGGTCTACCAGTACCAGATGGTTTTCCGTTCCGCCGGAAACAACCTTAAAACCCAGTTTGATCAGCTCATCAGCAAGCCTCCGAGCATTTTTCACCACGTGTTTCTGATATTCTTTAAACTCCTTGCGCAACGCCTCCTTGAGCGCAACTGCCTTTGCTGCAATTACATGAATCAGCGGCCCTCCCTGTATCCCGGGGAAAATCATCTTGTCTATTGCCCTGGCGTATTCCTCTCTACACAGAATCATTCCGCCACGTGGCCCGCGGAGGGTTTTGTGTGTGGTTGTCGTAACGAAATCCGCATACGGAATCGGCGATGGATGTATCCCCGCTGCGACAAGGCCGGCAATGTGGGCGATGTCGGCCATCAAGAAGGCCCCCACCTCCTTTGCGATGTCAGCAAAGGCTGCGAAATCCAGTAGTCTCGAATAAGCACTTGCACCGGCAATGATCATCCGCGGCTTGTGCTCCACCGCAAGCCTTCTCACGTCATCGTAATCGATGTAGCCGCTATCCCCGTTCACCCCATAGGTAACGCTCTTAAAGAGCATGCCTGAGAAATTAACCTTTGCGCCGTGCGACAAATGCCCGCCCTGGTTGAGACTCATTCCGAGGATGGTGTCCCCCGGTTTCAGCACTGCCAGATATACTGCCATATTTGCCTGAGAGCCAGAATGGGGCTGCACATTGACATGGTCGGCGCCAAAGAGTTTTTGGGCGCGCCGCATGGCCAGATTCTCTATATGGTCAGCATATTCGCAACCACCGTAATATCTCCTGCCCGGATAGCCCTCGGCATATTTGTTCGTGAATATGGAACCCTGCGCTTCTAAAACGGCATGACTGACATAATTCTCTGAAGCTATCAGGACGATCTTCTGTTTTTCTCTCTTCTTCTCTTTAAGGATAGCATCATACACTTCCGGATCAACAATTCTCAGCGGTTCCTGTTTCATGTCCTGCCTGTCTCATCCTTTCCTCTATCTGTCTTATCTTGTTCAGTCTTTTTATATGTCTGCCACCTTCAAAAGATGTTGAAAACCACACGCGTACAATCTCTTTGGCCACGTCTTTCCCCACAACCCTGCCGCCAATTACCAGAATGTTGGCATCATTGTGCAACCTGCTCATCTTCGCCGCAAAAAGGTCATTGCAGAGGGCAGCCCGTACGCCGAAGAACTTATTCGCGACAATAGACATTCCGATACCTGTACCACAGATGAGAATCCCTCTGTCCACCGCTCCTGAACTGACGGCCTTGGCCACCTGTTCTCCATAGTCGGGATAATCTACTGACTGGAGGTTATTGGTTCCGGAGTCAATACACTCCACCCCCATCTCTCTGAGAAGGGAAATCATTTCCAGCTTAAGTTCCAACCCGGCGTGGTCACAACCGATTACAACCTTCATCAAGACCCCAGGCATTTATCTTATCCAAGAGATTCTCATGAAGTCAAGGAATTCATTCCCGATTCATTCCCTATGGTTCCGGACCATTAAAATGTCTCACTCGGCAGCGCACCCAAGAAACGGCTCCGATCATTGACACTTTTTGCCAATTATGATAACTTGAATGGTAGATGCCAGACAAGGCTGCCATAATTAAAGAAGCGCAAAAACAGCTTGCCAAGGGGCAGATAGATAAAGCTATCGCTGAATGGGAGAAGCTCGCAAACGATGCCCCTGATGCAAATACCTATAATACAATCGGTGATCTCTATTTCAGGAAAGGAGACAAACGATCCGCGGTAGAAAGTTTCCATAAGGCGGCAACACATTTTCGGGCAGAGGGGTTCTCCCTAAAAGCCCTTGCCCTTTATCGAAAAATTATCAATATTGAACCTTCAGACGCTGACTCTTTCACTGCCTTGGGCGAGTTGAGCGAAGAGAAGGGACTCATCACCGATGCCATCAAATACTATCTTACCGCCGCCGATATCCTCTCAAAGGATGCGCAGAAAAACAGGTTCCTCGCTATCTACGAGAAGATCCTCTCTCTTGCGCCGCTCAATATCCACCTCAGAGACAAGGTGGCAGGCCTCTTCTTAAAAGAGGGTTTCATCTCGGAAGCTGTCCGTGAATACCTCACCATAGCAAACCTCTGCAGAGACAGGGAAGAGAGCGAGCAGGCAAGGGATTATTTTATGAAGGCTCTGGATGCTGACCCTGACAATAAAGAAACGCTTCTCGGCCTAAGTTTCCTCTCCGAGAAAGCAGGAGACATCCCGCAGGCTATTGATTACACCCGGAAGATATTTACGGCGTCCCCTGACGATCAGGAATCGAAGAGACGATGCGCATTGCTGCTCACGCAATGCGGGGCGCACGACGAGGCCATCACCCTGCTCTCTTCACTCGTTGAATCCTGTCCCTCGGACGTTGAGACCTTGAGGCTCATGGGGGACGTCTATCTCGCTGCGGGCAATCGTGAGATGGCTTGGGAATCATACAAAACCGTAATTGACTCGTTCATAAACGAACAAAATGTCCGGGGCGCCATAGACCTTGCAAAGGAATTCAAGGAACTAGACCCGGTGGGGATAGGGAAGCTTCTTATCTCCTTTTATCAGCAAAGCGATGACCGGCAACAAG
>DMNE01000420.1:19326-54927 GCA_003453735.1 Nitrospiraceae bacterium
GCTTGCGGAGCATGAAATAAAGCTGGGGGTCGAAACCCCTCCCGCAGAGCAGGGTAAGAAGACTGAGGAATTGCTCATGGACGCTGACATATTCATCAAATACGGTCTGCTTGATGAGGCGAAAGAGACTCTTGAGGATCTGAAGGTGAGAGAACCAGAGAATATCGATGTCCATCTGAAACTGAAGTCACTCTATCGGGAAACAGATGACAAAGAGCAGGCAGTTACCGAATGTCTCATTCTCGCGCAACTCTATGAAAGAGCGGGCGACAGTGAAAAGAGGGACGCCGTCACAAGCGAAGCAGCAGAGATAAACGCTGATGATCCGAGGCTCAGAGGGCGAGTCGCCCCGAGTGTTGAAGGGGAAACGCCGGCCGGCGTTTCAGAAGGTTTTGCATCTTCCGACTTGGATGATTATAACGAAGATATCGCCGAGGCTGAATTCTATGTGCGCCAGGGTCTCTCTCAGGATGCCCTAAGAATATACCAGAAACTCCTTGCCCTGTTCCCTGAAAATGACGACCTCAGAAAAAGGGTCTCATCTCTCCAGGGAGAGATGCCCGAATCCTCCAGCGGGAGGGAGGAAATCCCCGTACCAGCAGAAGAAGAAGAAGAGTCCCCGTTTGAGGAGTTTACCATTTCAGAAACAGAGACAATTGAAGGACACGAGAGTGCGGCGCCGCCGTTTGATAGTGATGTGCTCGATATTTTTGAAGAGTTCAAGAAGGGTTTGGAGAACGAGCTCGAGGCAGAGGATTATGAGACACATTATAATCTCGGAATTGCCTATAAGGAAATGGGGCTTATCGATGATGCGATAAAAGAGTTTCAGACATCTCGGAAAGATGCTCAATACTATGTCCGTTCCATGAGCATGCTCGGTATCTGCTACATGGAGAAGGGGCTTTCTCCCCTCGCGATCGACGCATTCAAACATGCCGTCAGCGGTATAGAAACTCGCGACGAGTCTTACTGGGGAGCCCGGTATGACCTTGCTAGCGCATACGAAAAAAACGGCAATCTTCAGGAAGCCTTCGAAATCTTCGGTGAGATTTACGGCCGGGATTCTCGGTTCAGGGAAGTTTCGGAGAAGCTGAATCAGCTCAAGGCAGTGATGGGAAAGGCTGAGCCGACTACAAAAGAAAAAAAGAGCAGGGTCTCTTACCTGTAACAGTCATCCATGGATTATCTCGAATATTATCATCTCAGAGAACATCCCTTCTCAAATGTGGTAGATAACCGGTTTTACTATAGCAGTCCGCACCATGCGAATGCCATCGCCAAACTCAAGTATGCCATTGATACCAGGAAAGGGCTTGCTGTGGTCATCGGTGATATTGGAGCCGGCAAGACTACCCTCGCACGAAGGCTCCTTGAAGAGCTGGATGAAACGAAGTACGAAGCGACGCTCTTGGTCATCATTCACTCTTCGGTCAGTTCGGAATGGCTTTTCAAGAAATTCGCCATGCAACTCGGCATTCCCGCTGTCTCTGAGGATAAGGTCGAGTTGTTGAGCCATATTTACAAGAGGCTCGTTGAGATCAATGAAAGCGGCAAAACCGCTGTCCTTCTTATGGATGAGGTACAGATGTTGAAATCCAGGGAGATCATGGAAGAATTTCGAGGTCTCCTGAATATGGAGATGCCTGACGGCAAAATGATCAATCTTATGTTCTTCGGACTTTCCGACCTGGAAGAGGTTCTCTCCCTGGACGAGCCTTTGAAGCAAAGGGTAGCAATGAAAATTGTCCTCCGACCATTCTCTGAGGATGATACAAGGAATTATGTTAAACATCGGCTAGCGGTAGCGGGGAGCACTGATGACATTTTTCTTGATGAAGCGTTTGCAGCGATCTATAGATACTCAATCGGTATCCCTCGGCTCATTAATACAATCGGTGACAATGCCCTTCTCGAAGGATATCTCTTCAAGGCACGATATATCGATGAGAAGATTATCAAGGCTGTGGCGATCGACCTCGGTTTCACCGGGGAATAACGGTGAGGGTCTTGATCCTCAGGTTTACGGAATACCGGGAAAGTCCTATTCGCATCTTTGATGGAAACCAAAGGCCTCCGATCTGGTCAGGTTCTTCGTAGAGGATATTCAGTTCTTTTCCGTCTTCCAATTGTATAATCTGTTTGTCCGGCAAGAGCGTTCTCTTGTCCAAGAAAAGCCTTCTCCACGAATTCGAGAGCCGGTACGTCTTCTCAGTCTCTTGTATATCATAGTCCTTGATAGACCACCAGAAAAAGCTGTTTCTGATTCCGTCTACGAGCATGTCGATCCGGTTTCTGTCCATTGGAGGGTCGCTTTTCGTTATCGTTTCGTTCGATATCACCTCCGCCACAAGAAACCCGAGTGAGTAAATCCTGAGGGTAAGGGCATCCGAGGTAAGATGAAGCACCGCATCGCCCCTGATAACGCCTCCGTCCCGTTCAAATTCTATGGAAAAGGTCGATCGGATCGATTCGACATTGTCCCTTTTTGCCAGCTCCTCCCTCGGGTCGACACCCTCATAAATAGGAATTTCGATTCTCTTTGTGGAACAGGACAGAAGGAGGGAAAAAAGACAACAGAGAATACAGAATAAAACCCACTCCTCTGCCCCTTGTCTTTTGCCTCTAGACAAAAACAACTTCGAGAAACTCATCAACACTGTTGACGCCGAGAATCTCAAAACCGGCCCTCTCCTTCACCTTATCTGCATTTGTCCTGGGGATTACTCCCCGCTGAAATCCGATCTTTGACGCCTCTTTAATCCTTGCGTCAACTTGATTTACCGCTCTTATTTCCCCCGACAGGCCGACTTCACCAAAAACCACCGTCTTGGAATCAACGGGGGTCTCCCTGAAGGATGAGGCTATAGACGCTATTATACCAAGGTCGACAGCCGGCTCCACAATCTTTATTCCTCCCACGACATTGATAAATATGTCCATGCCGCCAAGATGCATTCCTGCAATCTTCTCCATAACCGCGACCAGAAGATTCACCCGGTTAAAATCGACGCCCATGCATGTCCTTCTCGGCATACCAAAGGTCGTTGGTGAAACCAATGCCTGCAGTTCAATGAGGAGAGGCCTTGTTCCCTCGATGCATGCAACGACAGTAGAGCCGGCTCCATCTTGAGCTTTTTCCGAAAGAAAAAGTTCAGACGGGTTTTCGATATCGATGAGTCCGGCATCGGTCATACCAAAAACACCGATCTCATTGGTGGAACCAAACCGGTTTTTTACGGTGCGTAATACCCTGAATGAATGCCCTCTATCCCCCTCAAAGTACAGCACTGTGTCGACGATATGTTCGAGGACACGGGGGCCCGCTATAGCTCCTTCCTTCGTGACATGCCCTATGATGAACAGTGAAATCCCGGACCGCTTAGCAAATGATACCAGCCTGGCAGCGCATTCCCTGACCTGGCCCACAGACCCCGGAGCCGAAGTAAGCTCTTCGGTATACAGCGTCTGTATGGAGTCTATAATAACTGCGCTCGGTGACACACCAGCTACCGCACCAATGATGCCTTCGAGATTGGTCTCAGCGAGTAAAATGATCTTATCGGAGTTTATTGATAACCTCTCCGCCCTGAGCTTTATCTGCTCCGGCGATTCCTCACCCGATACATACAGCACGCTCCCTGAACGCTCGGAGAAGTTCAATGCAGCTTGAAGAAGGAGGGTCGACTTCCCAATTCCGGGGTCACCTCCCACAAGGATCACAGAGCCTTCAACGACACCCCCACCGAGGGTTCTGTCAAGTTCTTTAATACCGGTGAGCATTCTGTTATCCCTGCCACCGGAGACAGCGCTCAGGGGTTGGGGCTGCGACAGAGCACGGACTGTGTGCCCCTCTCGATGTGCTCCGCCAAAGGATTTTTCCTCAACCATAGTATTCCATGCGTCACAGTCAGGGCATTTCCCAAGCCATTTCGGGCTGGCATAGCCGCACGCCTGGCATTGATAGAAGGTCTTTATCTTAGACATTACAGATTCAGCAGTCCCATGCCTTTACCAAGATGGTGGGCTTTCCGTATCGCCCCTGTTACAAATTCCTTAGCCCTCCTGACAGAATCGAGAGGGGGATGGCCGATGGCAAGAGAAGCCGCAATGGCAGCCGAGAACGCACACCCTGTTCCATGATACTCGCCACTAATCTTTTCGGATTCTATCTCATGGAAATCGTTTCCGTCATAGTACATATCCAATGTCACCCTTTCAAGATGGCCTCCGGTGATCACCACGACCTCGGGACCCATCTTTTTCAAGACGATGGCAGCATCCTGCATGCTTGCTTCGTCTTCTATGTTCATTCCGGTAAAGACCGATGCCTCGTAAATATTTGGTGTAATCACCCTAGACAACGGAAAAAGGATTTCTCTGATTTTGTCGAGGGTTCCCTCATCAACAAGGCTTATTCCTGTTGAGGAGACCGTGACCGGATCAAGGACGAAATTGGTAAGGGAAAAAGCCTTTATTTTCTCGGCAATCACCTCAACCGCCCAGCCGCTATACATCATGCCTGCCTTCAGGGCATCAGGTCTTATGTCGCGTAAAAGTACATCTATCTGCCTTGTAAAGAAGCCTTTCTCGACGGGAAGAATCGCTTCGACACCGGATGTGTTCTGCGCCGTAAGAGCTGCAGGAACAGAAAGACCGTGGACCCCAAATGTTTTGAATACCTTAAGGTCCCCCTGGAGTCCTGCGCCACCGGAAGGATCTGAGCCCCCTATGGTTAAGACTGACTTCATTTGATTCACTTATTTATTCCTTTGTTGTTATAACCAGCTCCGGAAAGATGCACAATCCATTCATTCATTCATTCATCATCCTCCTGCCATCTTCCGGATTGTGAAGCACAGCACCTTTTAAATCGTTATACCGTCTTGCCATCTTTTTATCAAACCCTGTTACCTTCGTATCAAGGAGTTTTAGTTCCCTCTCCATATCTCGAAATATCATCAGAGACTTCTTGTACTTCTCTTTATCGGTCTTGATGGAGAAATCCCCGATGGCCTTCCACTTCGGGAAAACAAAGACATGAAGATTTACCGTATTTCTTCGGACAATGGCTGCCGGGATTCCGCCGCCGGCAGTCTGAGCCGTATGACCTGCCCCTTTTCTCCTAAGATTCCCATGTCTTTACCGTTCAACGTCACACTTGTCCCCCCTGCATTTCCCAGTTTGAGATCGAATCCTCTTTGTGATGTCCATTCTTTTGACTCGCCTGGCTGCAGGAGCACCTCTTCGGTCTTTCCCTCATCCATGGTGATGCGTAGCCATGCAGTGTCTTTAGCAGTAACACGAACCGTATATTTCTCCTCTTCAGTCGAAGGAGAAGTCGTATCTTCGTTATGAGAAATCAGCGGTGCTGGCATCCCTGTGACTGTATTTTCGTTCTGAGGGGCAACAGGGGCAGGCACACCGGCAACACCACTCCGCTCAGGTCGCGAAATCTTAGTCCTTGGAAATGCGACAAAAAGGATGATAACAAGCGCAATCAGCACTGGCACCAAAAAGAAGGTTTTCGGGAAAAGAATTGTTTTCTTTGGAGAGCAGGGTTCCGGCTGAATCCCCCTCACAAGCGTAATCTGGGTTAGTAATTCCTCAACAAGAGGCTCCGGATCCAAGCCGAGGAATCTCCCGTATGTCCTTACATACCCCTTGGTATACACCTCGGGGGGCAGTTTCTTGATGTCGTTATCCTCAATCGCCTTCAGATACTCATGCCGTATCCTCAAAGTGTGGGAGATCTCCCTGAGGTCGAGCCCCAATTCTTCACGCCTCTTCCTTAATAATTCTCCCGTCAATTACCGATCATCCTATACATTTACGATAGTTACTACTCCAACCCCGCTCTTGAAGCGACCAGGCGACTCAGGAAACTCCTTGGGCTTTGTAAGCGCAGTCGATAATCTGCCATGCCCAGAGGCAGAACCACTTCATCACCCCCAACAGTTCTTGTTTGTGAGGGGTGCAGCCACCCAGAGCGGGTGTCGGCACAGTGTCCGCACGTTGGCCGCTTCCATCTGTCCCGACTTGATAAGAGCCGCAGTCTTCGCCCTGAGGTTTTCAGTGGATATATCCTTAGAGGTTCCACGTTGTACAATTATACCATGAGCGGGTCAGAATGCGGTAAGAACAGGGGGAGTTATTACGTGACAGTATATCACCTTATGCGGCTATATCCTGTAACACCCGGAACCGTGAGAATCTCACATCCGGCATAGACTCCAAGGCCCTTTGTTAGGTCAACGGCGGAGACGAGGGCACCATCTATGGAATATTAACTCCTTTGGCCAGAGATGGCCAGTGGCAAAGTCAGGGAACATAGGTATAGAACCGAATAACAAAGTGCGATCTCATATCTGCCCTGGAAAGCAGCGGTTCGAACCTTTTGTGCATATGCAACTGCTGCCGCTGTTATGACTGCTGAGGATTCAGGGTTGCTCTCTTATGACTCTTCACTCATCAGTTATCACTCACCATCGTCTTGCGGCGCGATCATCGGTTCCACCACCACTATCGACGGAAAAGGCCCTGCCTGCAATATGACTGTCGTGACGACTAACAGGAATGCCGATATAGGTGTTGCTCTCTTGAACTCTCTTGGATTTGCAGGGGTGAATGCGGTTTCAGTTTTAAGAAGAACGGAACAATAATAGAAAATACTCTAAGTCATCCCTATCTCTTTCTCATAAATCCTGTACTTCTTGTACAACCTCCCCCCCACCATCTCCACAATCCTCTGCACAGGGATGTTGTCCTCTAGAATCCACGAAAATTCTATCCTCGCGTATCCACCTTTCTTGATGCCTGCAAACCCTTCTCTATAGAGGAGGGCGTCAACCCCTTTATTCCGGTATTCCGGTTTTATTCCCAGAAGCAGGAGCCTCAGGTCGGAGATCTTCTTCGAATAGTAGAGGGCCTTTAACAGAGTGATGGGATTGAGCTTGCCTCTCATACGTCTGAGAACATGATTGAAATCAGGCAGAAGACCGAGGAACCCCACAGGCTTTCCGGCGTCCTCAGCAATCAGGGTGAGTTCCGGCACCGCAATCTGCTTCAGCCTCGCACCGAGATAATCGAGTTCAGTATCAGTGAGAGGAATGAAGCCCCAATTCGCTTCCCATGCCGAGTTATAGATCTCTTTGAATATCTGCATCTCTGCCTGGAAGCGCTGCTTTTCAATAGGCCGCACCTTTACTCCCCTTTTCTCAGCGATGGCAGCGACCCTCAGGATCTTCTCCGGCAGATCTTCTCTAACCTTATGGATGAATGCATACAAATCTTTTGCCTTATTCATCCCATATCTTTCCATCAGGTCATTGTAGTACGGAGGATTATAGGGTGTCATAAGCATCGGAGGTTCATGGAATCCCTCAATGAGAAATCCGCACTCCTCATTAGTCGAAAAGTTCATCGGCCCTCTCATCGTCGTCAACCCCTGTTTCTCTAATACCTTTGCGACGGCTGTCAGCAGTCCCTCTGAGACCTCATGATCATTGATCGATTCAAAGAACCCGAAGAAACCGACGGCCTCCTTATGAAATTCAGTATGTCTGCGATTGATAATAGAAGCTATCCTTCCGACCGTTTTTCCTCCTCTTCTTGCGAGAAAATAGCCCACTTCCGCGTGATGAAAGAAAGGATTTTTCGACGAGAACTGCTCCTTCATCTCCATCCTGAGGGGTGGAGCGTATAGAAGATCACGCGAATAAAGGGAATAGGGGAATTCTATGAAATCCGAAAGATCCTTTTGTTTCTTTACTTCAAAGATGTCCACGGCTTTAGGGTATCAGTCCTAATGCTCTTCCGACCTTCTCAAAAGCGATGATCACTCTTTCAAGCTGCTCTTCCGTATGGGTAGCCATGTAACTGGTCCTAATGAGGGCCCTTCCGTCAGGAACAGCAGGGCTCACCGCAACATTGGCAAATACCCCTTCCTCTTCAAGCATCATCGCCATCTTGAAAGCGGTCTCATTATCACCGACAAGAATGGGGATGATCGGCGTTTCGCTCGGACCGATCCGGAAGCCAAGGTCCTTAAACCCCTGCAGCATCTTTCTCGTATTCTTCCAGAGTTTCTCTATTCTTTCTGGTTCGTTCTCGATAATATCAAGGGCAGCGCTTACCGCCGCTACAGATGCTGGTGGAGGGCTTGCGCTGAATATCAGGGAGCGGGCAAAGTGTTTTATGTAATGCACAACCTCTTCTGAACCGGCGATAAATCCCCCTATGGATGCGAGGGACTTGCTGTACGTTCCCATAATCAAATCCACTTCATTCTCTAGGCCAAAATGCTCAGCAGTCCCCCTTCCTGTCTTCCCCAAGACTCCGATGCCATGGGCATCATCGATCATAAGCCGGGCTCCATAAGCCTTTGCAAGTCTCACAACCTCAGGCAGATTGACGATATCACCTTCCATACTGAATACACCATCGACCACGATGAATTTCCCTCTGCCGTCGTTCCGCTGGAGGATCCTTTCGAGGTCAGCCATGTCATTGTGCTTGAACTTCCTGACCTCTCCGTAGGAGAGTCTGCAACCATCTATAATGCTCGCGTGATCCATCTTGTCGATGATAACGATATCATCCTTGCCCACGATGGCCGATATCACGCCGAGATTCACCTGAAACCCCGTTGAAAAAACCAGCGCAGCATCTTTCCCGATAAAGCGTGCAAGCTTTTCCTCGAGTTCAACATGGATCGTGAGCGTGCCGTTGAGGAATCTGGAGCCGGCACATCCTGAACCATACTTATTTATGGCATGTGTGGCAGCCTCTTTTACTTTCGGATGGTTCGTCAAACCAAGGTAATTGTTGGAACCAACCATGATCAGACGCCGGCCGTGAATTACCACTTCGGGGTCCTGCGCGCTCTCGACAGTCCTGAAATAAGGATAGAGTCCAACTGACATCAACTCCTTTGCCCGAGTGAATTTATTACACTTTTCAAAGATGTCAGTCGACTTTTTTACAGCCATTGATGAATCCTGTACCAATCTGCTGTCCATTTTATTCCTTCCTTTATGGTAACTTTCGGTTTAAATCCGAGTTCTCTTTCCGCTTTTTTCGGATCACACACCCAATGTGAATGACTGAGCTCTCTAAACTTATCCCTGTTTATGATCGATGTCTTCTTGCCGAATAGCTCACCGACCTCTACGAGAAGATTCAAGGCGGCCTTTGGGATCCTCAGCCTCAGCACCTTCGCGTTCAGGACCTGCACAATCTCATTCACAATATCCTCATTTGAGTAAACCATTCCGTCCGATAAGAAATATGTTCCGCCGGCAGCCCCTGAAGTCTCAGCTGCCATGATCATTCCCCTCACGAGGTCATCTACGTATAGGAGTGAATAATAACATTTTCCCCAGTTCGGATAAAAGCCCCGTTTAAGCATTTTGAAAAAGAGGTGGAAATCCCTGTCCCTCGGGCCGTACACCGCAGGGGGTCTTATTATAGTTACCGGCAGTATATCTTTGTATTGTAAGGTTATACGTTCTCCCTCCCATTTGGATCTGCCGTAACTGGAAACAGGACTCGGTTCTCTCGTCTCGTCCAGGGCCGAACCGTTTCTGCTCGGACCCACAGCCGCAAGGCTGCTCAAATAAATAAAGCGTCTCAAACTCGAAGCATTCGCCGATACAACCCTCAGAAGATTCTCCGTGCCTTTCGCGTTAGCGCAAAAGAAATCCTCTTCCTTCTTTGCTTTTGTGAGTCCTGCCAGATGGAATACATAATCAAAGTCCGGATCGAGCTGCTTCAGTGAACCCTCATCTTGGCAGTCACCGCAAATTCTGTTTACATCAAGCCCCTCCATCCATCTCAGATCGGAGGTCTTTCTCACGAGGCAGGTAACCCTGTAGCCCCTTTTGACCAGCTCATCCGCGAGGTGGCTGCCAATAAAGCCTGTTGCACCGGTAACAAGGGCTTTCATAGGTCGACCATATTTTGAACAATTACGCCAGTAAGAGTCAAGCGGTAAAACATACTTATGGCGCATTTTCTTTTTATAAAACATAATTAACCTCCTGAAATATAGCAATTAAATACTATTTTACTTTGCAAATATAGCCATATAATTTATAAAATAGTTCTTGACATTTGTTTTATTATATGCTAACATAGTAGCCATATGAAAAAGAAACCAAGGCCCCACCTCGAAATTCAAAAATCCGGCAACAAGCACTACGGTATTATCCGTACGACCTTCCGCGAAGACGGCAAGATCAGACATACCACGCATGGAACCATCAAAGATATGCGCCTTGAGGAACTCAAGCTGCTGCAGGCGGCCTTTCGAGGGGATGTCGTAGTCAAGGATGCAGTTGACGCGTCTCGGGTGATGCAATCTAAAGAATATGGCGCCTCTTATGCGATACTGCAGCTGGCCAAGGAGTTGGAGTTGGACAAAGCACTCTATTCGAGAACTTCGGAACAATGGGTGAAAGATTGCCTTGCCATGNNGTTCGAAGTTCGCGCTGAGGGCATTTCTGCATCCTGCAGCCAAGCGTCTCGGGAACCCTCTGCCAGCCTAGTGAGCATTTCCGTGCTGCATACGCCGCAGAAACCCGCCAGGTTTATTTTGCAGTATTTTGCACGCATTACCCAGTGGACTGAAATGAATACACTGAAAGACAGCCTTCCTCCAGCCAACCTTTTCTCACTGTATTTGTGCCAAGAGAATCGCTCTGTCAGGCCGATTCGTCACCTCCCTTTATGGAAGGCACTTTCCGGTCATTAAGCTAAAAACTCATCGCTTCAAGCCGCGCTATTCTCTCTTCTATAGGTGGATGAGTACTGAAGAGCTTAAACAATCCCCCTCCTGATAAGGGGTTGACGATAAACATATGGGACGTGGCAGGGCTGGCATCCATGGGTATTTTTTGAGACGCCACATTTAATTTGCGGAGTGCATTTGAAAGGTACCGGGGATTTCCCGAAAGTCTTGCGCCTCCTTCATCAGCAAGGTATTCTCTGGATCGGGATATTGCCATCTGGACAACGAGCGCGGCGATGGGCCCAACGATCATCATCACGAGGGCTGCAATGGGGCTTCCGCCCTCATCATCATCTCCCCGGCGCCCAAAGATTGCCGCCCACTGCGCCATCTGCGCGAGGTAGCTTATGGCTCCTGCGATGGTAGCGGTAATCGTACTGATGAGAATATCCCTGTGCGTGATATGCGAAAGCTCATGGCCTATTACCCCGCCGAGTTCATCGGAACTGAGCAGCCGCAGAATGCCCGTTGTTACTGCGACCGCGGCGTGCTTCGGATTCCTCCCTGTGGCAAACGCATTTGGCTGGTCTTCTTCCATGATATAGACCTTAGGCATGGGTATCTGGGCTTTTTGGCTGAGTCTCCTAACAATACCAAATAGTTCAGGGGCCTCCGCCTCTGTAACCTCTTTCGCTCTATACATCCTGAGTACCATCTTATCGCTGAACCAGTAAGCAAATATGTTCATCGCAAAAGCCATAAAGAGTGCTATGGTCATCCCCTGTTTTCCCCCAAATGCTGCACCTGCCCAAACAAGTATGAGGGTCAAGAGGACTAGCAGAACCAGCGTTTTTATATTATTCATAGAATTACCTCCTTATCTCCTTTTTACTGAAAAACTAGTTTTCAAAACAAGCGGAATCCTGCAACTATTCCTTGCCATAGCTGTGCAGACCGGAAAGGAGCAGATTAACTCCGAGATAGGTGAATATGACCGCCACAAAACCGACAACAGCCACCATGGCAATCTTTTTCCCTCTCCACCCCCTGAGCAAGCGGGCATGGAGATAAAAGGCATAGATAAACCAGGTTATCAATGACCACGTCTCCTTCGGATCCCAACTCCAATAAACCCCCCATGCCTGGTCCGCCCATATTGCGCCAAATATGAGCCCGCCAAGGGTAAAGATAGGAAATCCTATCGCGATACTCTTATAGGTTATTTCATCAAGGGTCTCGGCCTTGAGGGAAAAGCCACTTATGGCCTTCTTCAACAAGTAACCGTACCTCCAGCACACGAATATAAATGCGAACGCCGCTATCCAGCTGACAACAGCAACTCCGGTGGAGTCGCTCAGAAACGACGCCTTGAACAGATAGCTTCTGATAAGTCCCTCAGGGCCCTTAATCGCAACCTTATAGGTAAGATAATCAAGACCCATGGCAATGAGCAAAACGACTAAGATACCCAGGGTCACCGTCCAGAAGATATAAGAAAGTTCATTCCTCTTGTCNNCATCATCACATGGACAAGGAGCCAGTTGCTCTGAAGGGCTGGAACCAGGGGCTGGATTTCCTTAGACATGCCGGTAAGGTCGATAAATGCCAGTGCCAGGCCGGCTAAGGGAGTAACAAATGCCCCGAATGACCTGTTCTTGTACTTAAATTCTATGATCAAATACCCCAGGATAAGACACCAAACAAAGAATATCAATGACTCATAAAGATTGGTAAAAGGCGCCGCCCTGAGTATGCCCATCCCTCCGATTTCGTAAAACTCTCTCCACCTTAAGAGGATTGCGAACGTGTGCGAAACAAAGCCAATTATGGTGATCGTCGTTGCGATTAAACCGATCTGAGGCTTTTTGAATGCAAGATATGTTATGTAAAAAATCATGGCAAGAATATATGCCACCGTCGTGATTCCGAATAAAGTCGAGCTGTCCATAGAGCTATCTCCCTCCTTCCGCGGTTTTACTTAAAAAACTCATCAACTTATCGATCTTTCCTTCAAAGGCAGCCTTATTCTTGTTTGCACTGGCACCAATAATAAGACGGGTATGCTTCTTTTCCTCGATGAGCCTAATCCATAACCGCCGGTGACTCATGAAAAATGTTACGAAGAGGCCGATTGCCATGGCAGCACACCCGACATAGACAAACCCTACTCCAGGGTCATTCCTGACCTGAAGGCCGGTATACTGGATGCCCCAGATGCCGGCAAACTCGACAATATGTCCACCAGGTAGCCTCCAGGTATCAGGGATACGCTTGAAAATCCATCCGCCGAATTTCCGCTTCCCGTTTTCAGAAAAGCTGATCAAGACAGCCGGATTGTTCATCTGCTCTGCATACGTGAAGGTCTTTCCCGTCATTTGATCAAACCCGAGCGCCGGAGAGAAGTCCTCTATCGTTCCAGTGAGGTTTGTGCCGGGGATCGTGAAGGAACCACCGAATTTCAATTCCACGTCCTCCGGCTTTCCACCCGCGGGCGTCACCCTTAATCGAAAAACGCTTTTTTCCAATCCTCCAGGGACGATGCCATAACTTGACTGATAAAAGGTCACTCCTTCGTATTTGAGAGGGTCGTTCACGCTGATCTCCTTGGAGAGCATCTTCTTCCCATCTTTTATGACCGTAAGCAAACTCTTATAGGCCTTTGGCATATCCGTATTTCCGTAGAAATCGACGGTAAAAGCATCACACCTGATGCCAAAACCGAGTGGCTCTTCCTGGCCGCCCCGCGCGTATGCAACTGTGGATACCACACCCTCAGGCAGACTCAGGAAGCCCTTGAAACCGAAAGCGATACCGATTACGGCTCCGATGAGGATCACGAGTATACTGAAATGGGTTATATAAACGCCAAACCGGGTATAATTGCCTTTCTGTGCATACAACTGATAGCCTTGACCCTCCTTACCTTCTGCAAGATTAAAACCCAGAACTCTCTTAACGGCATCGGAGACCACTTCCCTGGTCACTTCAGGTTTTCCCGTCAGGACGATCTCCTTTTTTATCCCAAATCCTCTGAACTGGTCCTCGGGGAGCTGCTTTATAGGCTCTCTCACAGCCTTCACGATCTTCGGTAATCTATCGATAGAACAGATGATGAGATTGGCAGCAAAGAGCAGGAGGATCGCAACAAACCACCAGGAATGGTACATGTCCATGAACCCCAGGCTGTCAAATATCTTGAAAAGGGTGGGAGCAGCAGATTGACCAAAAAGCTTAGAAAGCACTTTAATGTTTTTTGCGGGCTCGACATTCTGCTCAATGACGGTTCCTATGATGGAGGTGAGAGATAACCCAGCAAACATGACAACGGCGAGTTTCACCGAGGAGAAGAAATCCCATATCTTGTCAATAAACGTTTTCTTATTCACGGTTTCCACATTTTTCTCCTGGAAGCGAATTTATTTATTCTAATACATTCTTACACATTTTGCTATCGCGTTTCCTATCTCATTTTGGTGGGAAAAATGAGCTGCCGGGAGAAATTATGCTGTACTCTCAAACCATCCTTATCATCCCGACAGCATTTGGCGAATGACGTCTGTAGCCTTTCCCCTGGGCTCTGATGTCAAGGGGAAGGCTCACGAGGTCTGCAAGATCCGGGGTGAGTCGGCCCTCAATTATGCTCTCGTTGACTACTGTCTTGATGTAAGAACCGCACCGGTCGCAGGCATCAACCCTAAAGCCGCTCTCATTTTCAAAGGTGAAAAGAGTGGTCGTTGAGGCATCCTCGTTCAGACAAAGGGGGCATCCCAGACGTCTGAAATACCCTGTTGTGCTACAGAAGGGACAGTACAATTTCCTCCTGTTCTCACTGTCAATGGACCCAAGGGAAGGCTTTGCATTGCACACAGGACACTTTCCTTCTTCCCACGCTTTCGCCATAAGGCGCTGATACATCTCTCCCCTTCGAATGAAGTAGGGCCTGCTGATAAGGAAAAGAATTAAGCCGATTTCATCTTCGCGATAGGGAAGCAAAAATGCCGGGATTTCGTTCCGGGGAAGCCTTGCGAAGTCTATCTGCCTAAGTGTCAGGGCTTCCCTGAGAGGATGAAGATGCTCCTCAGGGATAGCGAAGACTGATGAAAAGCTTTCCGTTATCCTGCCAACTAATGAGGGAGGGTAGGCCACATCGTCACAGCAGATGTGATCGATGAACTTCGATGCCGCAGCGTTAAATATTAAGACCTTCTCATAGAGCCTAATCGTTTCTTTTAGATGAGGTTTTTCCTGTATAATCTCTTCAAGATTCATGAAAGACACTGTTACGGGATCTCGGGATACTTTATGACTATGGGATCACCAGTCAGAGCTTCCACGAGGAATGTCCTGAGGTACCGCTTCTCATCACTCGTTAACCGCAAAGGCTTCAGTTCCCTGTTTCCTTTGCCCCCTCCCTGGTTAAAGAAATCGATGACTTCGTCAAGGGTCTTGAAGTAGCCATTGTGCATATAAGGGGCGGTTCTTGCTATTTCCCTCAAGGTCGGTGTTCTGAATGCCTTCCAGTCTTTACTGTTTTTTGTAATCAGGTATCTTCCGGGGTCCTCATTGAGGGTTCTGTAATCCTTATAATGATATACCTTGCCCACAAACCTCGCCGTTGCCGTCACCCTTGGGTCGTTCTGTAACGCAGAATTTTCTGGAACATTCAGGGCATAGAATTTGTCATCAGCGAGGTTGATCCCCTGGTGACACTCGACGCATTTACCTTTGCCGCTGAAGATCTCCATACCTTTCCTGGCCGCATCGGAGAGAGCCCTTTTATCGCCCCTGAGGAACCTATCAAGGGGCGAGTTGACGGATACCAGGGTCCTCTCGAAAGCAGCTATGGCCATGGCAATCCTCTCCCTCGTCACCTCTCCGCCAAAAACCTTTTTGAAGGCCTCAGCATATTCAGGGACCACCCGAATCTGTTCTTCAAGATAATCGAGATTTTTGTTCATCTCAAAAGCGGACATCATGGGGAAGAGGGCCTGGTCTTCCAGGGTCTCTGCCCTCCCGTCATGGAACAGATGCTTCTGAAACGCCACATTTATCAGTGTGGGCGAGTTGCGCCAGTTCTTTGTTGTGGGGTAGCTGAGGGAGATATCCAGACCGTCGGTAAAAGCCCGTTCAGGGTCATGGCAAGTTGCGCAGCTCATGGTGCCGTCGCCGGAAAGTCGCCGGTCAAAAAAAAGTTTTTTGCCGAGTTCGATCTTTTCCGGGCTCTGAAGATTATTTTGGGGGATGGGCACTGAGTGAACGGGTTCGAGGTTTCCAGCATACACGCTCATAGTGAACATAGGTGATAGAATATAGGGTACAAGAAGAATAGAGAAGAGGAATAGATACCTATTGTTTGGCATGTTTTAACTCTTGTTCTATAATTTTTTTGAAATAGTCATACGGTCTATTCCCGATCACTTTTTGTCCGTTAATAAAAAAAGTTGGGGTATTGAATAAATCAAGGTCGGCAGCAAGCTTTTCATCCCTTTCTACCGCTGCAGAATGCTTCATCGTATCGAGTGAGTCGGTAAATTTTTTCACGTCAAGACCCAATTGCTGGGCATATTTGATAAGACTACTTCTATCGAGCGCCGGCGAGTTCTTAAGAAGCATTTCGTACATCTCCCAGTACTTGCCCTGGTCTAAGGCGGCCAACGAGGCCTCCGCAGCTAGGTAAGAATAGTCACGGTACTTATAAGGGTAATTCTTTACCACAAGGCGTATTTTCCCTTTGTATGTGCTCATCAACTGTTTGATGGTCGGACCGACCGCCACGCAGTGTGGTCATTGAAAATCAAGAAACTCTATCATGGTGACAGAGGCGTTTGCCGGTCCGAGGCTCGGTGAACCTTCAATGGGCACTGTAAACCGTTTGTCCTGGGCAAAGGAGACGGATACCACAAAAAACACAACAAAGATAGTTAACAGTTTTTTCAATTCGATCCTTCTTCCATTTCATGACACGAAGTGTCATGCGGGGATTACGGGTCAAGCTTCAGAGATTTTTTGATGTCTAAGAACAGCCCGAATCAAGCTTTATGTTTGTGGCCCTCCACTTCAGCAACCCATTTCGGATGCCTCTTTCTGGCCCAATCGTAGGGAACAGTACCGTACACCATTATTCTGAAAGTCCCGGGGTTTGCAAAAGTCCCCAGGTATATGTGAGCGGCTACTGCGATCATCAGGATTACAAAACTGACATTATGTATCAGGTGACTATACATTACGAGCTGTTTGTCGCCAGACAGGAGCCAGATGGCAAAACCCGACCCAGCGATACCGATTCCCAAAACGAGAACGGCGAGATAGAAGAATTTCTGACCGGTATTGATCTTCCCCATCGGGGGCGTTTTTGCGTTGTGGGAAAGGTAGCCGCCGAACACCGCTATCCATCTGATGTCGTCGGCATCAAAGGTGAGGGACTCCTTGAGGTATAAAAAGATAGAGAAAAAGAGAGCTACCGAGAAGGCGATTCCAAAGTAGTTATGAAGTGTCCGCATTGTGTTAAAGCCGCCGAAAAATGATCCGATTCCCTCGATATGAAAGAGGAAACCATACCCCTGGACGGCAAGGACGATACAGCTTATTGCCATCACCCAGTGGTTAAGGATCTCGAATGCACTTGCCTTTCTGATCAATCTAGCCATTCTTCTTATCCTCCTCCTCTGGCTCTTTGTGCGGGCCGACGGCAATATAGTGGATTAAGGACGCAGCCACAACGCCACCGATTCCTATGTACGAAAGAGGTTTGAGTACGGTGTGCCAAAAAACGACTGTTTCCGGTATCCCGGGCTTTTCGTTATACCCATAGAGGGTGGGGGCGTCCTTGAACGCGTACAGTGCTCCGAGCCCCCCCAGATCAGTCTGTCCGTAGAGCTTCTCATAGCCTGCCTTCTGCGCACTCCTTATCAGGGCATCCCTGTCGCCATATTTCAGTGCGTCCGTGGGACAGGTCTTTGTACAAGCCGGTTGCAGGCCGTTGGCGATTCTGTCAAAGCAGAGATGGCATTTCGATATCTTGTCTTTCTCGTCATAGCGGGGCACATTGAAGGGGCAGCCCACCACACAGAGCTTGCAGCCAATACATTTTTCCTTATTCGTTGCCACCGCTCCCTCCCTTGTTTTATATAACGCACCGGGGGAAGGGCAGATCTTCATACAGCCGGCATCATCACAATGCATACAGCGCTGGTTGACAAAGAGCCACCGCAGGGCATCTTTTTCAGAGGGCACTTCGATATAGTGTATCTTGTTATACAGGTGAGGAGTAAGATCAGGTGGATTCTCAAAACTCCCTCTGTTTACGGTTTTGTCACCGGGTAACTGGTTCCAGGACTTACAAGCCGTCTGGCACGCCCTACACCCTATGCAAAGTTCTGGTGAAACGAGAATTGCCATTCTTGCCATGATATCACCTCCCTATGCCTTTTCCACATTGACCATAAAGGCCTTTGTTTCAGGTATCATTGTGTTGGCGTCTCCTACGGTGGGCGTGAGAAGATTTGCCGTATCTCCAGCGCTGCCATCTTCAGGGTATTGCCAACCGAAGTGCCAGGGCAACCCCACCACATGCACTGTGCTGCCGATGATTTTGTAAGGCTTGAACCTGCTCGTCACGATCGCCTTGGCCATGACCTGGCCGCGCCCGGAGGAAACCTTGACGTTATCGCCGTTTTTGATTCCCTTTTCAGCAGCGAGCTCTTTGCTCATTTCGACAAACATCTGGGGCTGCATCTCCAATTGCCAGGGTATATGTCTAGTCATGACACCAGTCTGCCAGTGCTCGCTAACTCGGTATGTCGTACCGACATAGGGATATCGTAGGTCGCAGGAGTAATAAACATCTTCAGGGTTGCCGGTTTTGGTTTCCGCGTCGAAGAAAAGTTTTATTGTAGGATTCATCCGATGTGTGGTGAGATAGTGTTTCGTCTGGTCGGAGTAATACAGAGGATTGACCTGTACCGGACACTCCAGAGGTTCGTAGTGCTCAGGGAATGGTCCGTCTGCAAGGCCCGGCCCGTAAATGAGGCCGACTCCGTCAGGCTTCATGATGAAGGGAAGCTTGCCGCCTTTTTCATCTGACAGGGGAGGTGCAGGACCGTCAGGGACATCTCCTTCCCAAACCCCAGGCTTCTTGGTTTTTGGGTCCTCCTTCGTTGGATTCCATTTAATGACCGGACGTGACGGCTTTAACGGTCTCCCCTCACGATCCACAGAAGCACGGTTATACAGAATCCTCCTATTTACCGGCCAAGCCCAGGCCCAGTTCGAGAAAAGACCAAGGCTTGTCGGATCCGATTTGTCTCGCCTCGCCATCATGTTGATAATCTTTCCGTCTTTCTGCGTATAACTGCCAGAGTAAATCCAGTTTCCGCAGGAAGTGGTGCCATCAGCCTGCAGAGTCGTAAAATTGTTGACGAGGTCTCCTTTCTTTCCGATAAGCGTTGGAGGCTCTGTCTTTTTGTCGTATACATCTTCAAGGTAATACCCGTTAATCTCCATTGCGACTTTATGAACATCGATTTCCTTAATTTTTCCGTCAGGTCCTTTTTCTCCGTACTCCCAGGTCAGATTCACTATCGGCTCCAGGAATTTGCCTCCCTCCTTCTGGTAGAGCCTCTTAACCCTAAAATAAAGCTCATTCATTATGTCGGAGTCAGGCTTGGACTGTCCGATCGGCTCTACTGCCTTATAGCGCCATTGAGCCCATCTACCCGAATTCGTAATGCTTCCTTCCTTTTCGACAGATGAAGCCACTGGGAGCAGGAATACTTCCGTCTCGATATCTTTTGGGTTTTCCCCCGGGCCTTTCCAGAAGGAGCCTGTTTCATTGTCGAAAAGGTTCAAGTTAACCATCCATTTGAGTTTAGCAAGCGCCTTTCTGACCTTTCCCGCATTAGTGCCCGAACAGGCAGGATTCTGTCCCCACGCGAAGAACCCTTCGAAGCCACCGCTCAGCATTTTGTCAAAAAGCATAAGCCACGAGTAGTTCACTCCAACATCCAGCTTTGGAAGCCACGCATAACCAAAATCATTTTCCTTTGTAGCCTTAGTCCCGTAGATAGCTTTCAGGTAGCTAGTAATGTACTTGGGGCGGTTGCCCCACCAGTTAACACTTTTCGGCTCCTTCGTCTTAGGAGTGTTTTTATCGATGTAGGTATTGAGATCCACGAGGGAGGCTATCGGAGTCGGCATATAGCCTGGAAGGTCCTGAAACAAGAGGGCATTGTCCGTGCTGCCCTGAACATTGGATTCTCCCCTCAGGGCATTAATGCCCCCTCCCGCAAAACCAATATTTCCCAGGAGAAGCTGTATGATGGTCATTGCCCTGATGTTCTGTGTTCCTACTGTATGCTGAGTCCAGCCCATAGCATAAAGTTCGGTCCCTGCGGTCTCAGGTTTTCCGGTAGAGGAGTAAAGCTTGTAAATTTCCAGAAGCTTTTCCTTCGGAGTGCCGGTAATAGCAACGACTCTTTCCGGAGTATATCGCGAGTAATGCTTTTTGAGGAGCTGAAATACGCAGTGGGAATCCTTCAGAGAGAAGTCCTTTTTGGGTGTCCCGTTTTCGTCCAACTGGTAAGACCATGTTTTCTTGTCATACGTTCTTGTCTTTGGATCATATCCCGAGAAGACACCGGCCAGTTCCCCCGGGCCCTTAAATTCAGGGTTCACAAGAAACGAGGCATTTGTGTAATAAGCGACGTAATCCTTGTAGTATTGATCGTTGTCGATAATGTACTTGATCATCCCTCCGAGAAAAGCTATGTCTGTGCCCGGGCGAAGGGGGGCGTACATATCTGCAACTTTGGCGGTCTTCGAAAACCGGGGATCAACAACAATGAGTTTAGCTCCGTTTTCTTTTGCCCTCATCACCCATTTCATTGAGACAGGATGGTTCTCCGCAGGATTAGAGCCCATCACGAGGATCACGTTAGCGTTCTTGAGATCAATCCAGTGATTCGTCATTGCACCGCGCCCAAACGACTCTGCCAGAGCCGCTACCGTTGAGGAGTGTCATATTCGGGCCTGATGCTCTATGTAAACAAGTCCCCATGAGCGGAGGAGTTTCTGGAGCATATAGCACTCCTCGTTGTCGAGGGCGGCGCTTCCTACGTGCGCGATCCCGTCAGACCTGTTTACGACGAATTCTCTCTCGACAGCAACCTCGACTTCCGCCGACATGCCTGCCTCTTTCAGCGCTTCAGCTGTCTTCTTCTCTTTCACCTTTGAGATCGCTTTTTCCTTAAATGTCCGGTCTCTCGTGTCCTTGATCTTCCGTGCTATCTGATCCAGCGCCCAGTCCCATTCCACTTCCTTCCATTCGGTCGCACCCGGCGCACGGTACTGCGGCTTGGTCAGCCGTGTGGGATTGTTAATGACTTGATAAACCGATCCGCCTTTGGAGCAGAGTGTTCCTTCATTGATGGGATGGTCAGGGTCGCCCTCAGTATTGACAACCGTCCCGTCTTTCACCTGAACGACGATACCGCAGCCCACCGAGCAGTAAGGGCAGATAGTAGTTGTCTCCTTCGCATTCTTGATCTTGAGCTCCTGGGCATACGCTTTTACGGGATCCAGGTTGATACCCAGAGAAGCGAGCGCAAGGGTGCCACCTGATACTTTCAGAAAGCTACGGCGGGATACATCCATTTCCCCCTCCCCTTTATTGAGCCGGCATGCTTATCGCACCTGCTCAGGCTTTGAGTTGAAAAGTGTGCAGACAGACGAAGAGTGTTTTCAAATCAACGTCAACTCTTATCTGCCTTGGCTGCTTCTTTTTCAGCAATGATCTTCTGGGCAAGATGGCCAGGGAGCTCCTCGTAATGAGAAAATTCCATCGAATAGAGTCCTCTGCCGGAAGTGATGCTCTGAAGCTGGTTCGCATAGGTAAGCATCTCTGCCATGGGAACCAGGGCCGCAATCTTCTGATTTCCCCCTGCCTGAGGCTCCACTCCCTGTACCTTGCCTCTCTTTGAATTCAAATCCCCGATTATTGCTCCGAGGCTTTCATCCGGGATGGTTACCTCGACTTTCATGATGGGTTCAAGCAAAACCGGTTTTGCCTCTGAGAATGCCTTCTTCAATGCCATAGAGCCGGCTATTTTGAAAGCCATTTCAGAGGAATCGACGGAATGGTAGGAACCATCATATAACGTGACCTTCATATCGATTACAGGATATCCGGCTATGATCCCTTCCTTCATGGTATCTACAATTCCCTTCTCCACGGCAGGCCTATATTGCTGAGGGATCACCCCCCCGACGATCTTATCAACAAATTCATACCCCGCGCCCCGCGGTAATGGCTCCACCTCTATCCAGCAATCTCCATATTGTCCCCTTCCGCCCGACTGTTTCTTGTATCTACCTTGAGCCTTAGCTGATGTTTTTATGGTCTCTCGGTAGGGTATCTTTGGGGTCTTCATCATCACTTCCACCCCGAATTTTCTCTTTAACCGTTCGAGGGTGATCTCGAGATGCACCTGTCCCATGCCTGAGAGGAGCATTTCCTTTGTCTCTTCATCGCGGTGAAATCTCAGCGTCGGGTCTTCCTCCAGTATTCTGTGAAGAGCTGTGCTCACCTTATCCTCATCGCCTTTGCTCTTAGGGGCGATGGCGTAAGAGATTATCGGTTCTGTAAACTTGACCTTCTCAAAAACAATCGGATGCGAGTCATCCGACAGTGTATCCCCGGTGTTGGTATCCTTGAGCTTTGCCACAACACCAATTTCTCCGGCACCAACCGATTGAGCAGAGACCTGCTTTTTCCCGAGAAGATAGAACACCTGGCCCACCCTCTCTTTTGTCCCCGAAACAGTATTCAGAACAGTGGAGTCAGCTTTGAGAACCCCTGAATAGACTCTGAATATCGAGAGTTTTCCCGTATACGGATCTGCTATGGTCTTAAAAACATACCCCGAGAAGGGTTCCTTTTCATCAGGTTTCCTCTCNNGGGAGAGGGTAGACAGAGCACCACAGCGTCGAGAAGTTCCATAACGCCGACGGTCTTGACTGCTGAACCACAGGTAACGGGAATAAATCTCCGTGTAAGTGACCCTTCCCTGATCCCACTCATAATCTCGGCATCGGTCAATTCTCCGCCTTCGAGATACCTCTCGAGGAGCGCATCATCCGACTCAGCGATCTTTTCCACGAGTCTTTTTCGATATCCCTCTGCCTCCGATAGAAGTTCAGCCGGTATTTCGGCCACAACGGGTTTACCATTCGTATAGGTCTGCGCCTTCATGCCGATAAGATCAATGATGCCTGAAAAGGTGCCCCCGGCACCGATAGGCATTTGTAGAGGGATCGCCTCCACCTCGAAGGACTTTTCTATCTCGGCAACCGCCCGTGCGAAATTTGCGTTATCCTTATCCATTTTATTCACAAATACGATTCGCGGTATCTCGAATTCACAGGCGTATTTCCAGACCTTCTCCGTCTCGGCTTTTACCCCTGAGATTGCACTCACGATAATGACGGCACCATCAACCCCTCTCAAGCACCCCCTGGTATCTTCAATGAAATTTATGAACCCCGGCGTATCTATGAGATTCATCCTGTAGCCGTTCCAGCTGCAAAAAGCAAGGGAAGAAGAAATGGTTATCTTTCGGGCTATTTCCTCCGGTTCAAAGTCAGTGGTCGCTGTGCCATTGTCCACAGAACCCAATCGGTCGATTGCGCCGGACACAAAAAGCAGTGATTCGGTTAGGGAGGTCTTTCCGGCACCCCCATGGGCAATAACCGCAACATTACGAATTTTGTTCACATCGAAGTTGGCCATAAAACCCCCTGTAACATATAATTATGATTGAAGGAAAACCGACAGGAAACGAGGGAAAACTGATTCCCCTCTCATCCTTCTATGATCTCCTTAACAACAGGTTTGTATTCTATTTTTTTTTCGACCCTGCCGCTCCACGCCTTGACAAGGCCGAAGGATATGATGAATGCACCGAAACCGGCAATCGCAGAAAGAATATCGGGGTCCGCTTTCTCAAAGAGGAGACTCAGGAATTCTTTTCCGATTACGGCACCGACAATGAGTGCGACAGACGGTACCCCGTATACAAGCAAGGTACCCTTAAGATAGGAATGCGGACTCATCAACACCCTTACCTTCTGGCCTATCTCCGCGCCGGCCTCATTGATCGCCTCTATCTCTGCTTCAGACTCCGTAAGGCTACATCCTGCCTTGCACTGCTCGCATGCAGATTTCCTGCTCACCGACACTATTGCTACATCGCCCTTCAGAACCTTGACTACGCCGACTTCATCCATGCCTTCCGCGAGGAGGACACGAGAAGGAGGAAGAACAAGCCATGAGCCAGGAGGTAAATGTAATACCCCCTCCGTTTTCATCCTTCATAATTCATCCGTTCATGATCCGATTGTTCGAGTCAAGTCGGATTATCTTCGGCTTGGAAACTCCAACCTCAGTGGCCTCGAAGTAGCCGTAACAGAATATAATCACCTGATCACCCACCACACCCTTCCGAGCAGTCGGACCATTCAAGCAGATTTCGCCGCTCCCTGCTCTTCCGGCAATGACGTAGGTGTCGAATCTCTCGCCATTGTTCACATTGCTTACCATCACCTGCTCATAGGGGATGATGCCGGTCTCCTTTAACAGATTCGCGTCAATGGTTATACTGCCTTCATAGGCAACATTGGCATTGGTAACTGTCGCCATGTGGATTTTCGCTCTGAGGATACACCGTAACATAGATTATTTTTTATTCGATGATCTTTGGCACCCTGTAGAAATTGCCGGATCTATCAGGTGCATTCGCAAGCGCACTATCGCTTGGGAGGGACGACCACAGGGTGTCTTCCCTCATGACGTTGTGCATCTCGATCACGTGAGAGGTCGGCTCAATTCCTATCGTATCAAGCTCATTGAGCTTTTCTACGTACATAAGGATGCTGCGGAGCTGTTGAGAAAACCTTTCCTTTTCTCTTTCGGAGAGGGAAAGACGGGCAAGATGAGCTATACGTTCTACGGGTATCGTCATGGATTCACCTCAACAGTCTGTGATTGCCCTGTGCTCATTGTGATATTTTGAACCCGTTGCCCAACGCATGCTGTGTTGTGCAACCCTCGTCAGCAACCTAAATCTTTTCGAGGTTTGCGAATCTAAGCACGAGTTTCTTGATTCCTATATTAGGGAAATTAACCGTCACCTTTTCTTCATCGCCATCGCCGTAACAATCCCGCACAACACCGACCCCCCACTTGGGATGTCTTACCCGGCAGCCAGTCATGTAAAGGGAGATTCGTTTCGGTAAGTCGGTAGATCTTTTTGCCACCGTTCGGGGAAAATTCGATCGAACGGATTTTTCTATCAACTGACAGCACTCCCTGGGGATATCGGAGAGGAACCGGGAAGGTTCCTGATTCTGAACCTTTGCGTACAACCTCCTCTTGCCGGCTCCGGTGAGCCACAGGATGTCCTTTGCCCGCGTCATGCCAACATAGAAAAGCCGCCGTTCTTCACTGATCTCATCGGTATCGTCTGCGGTTTTGAAATAAGGAAGCAAGCCTTCCTCCAGACCGATTATAAAAACTACGGGGAATTCAAGACCCTTTGCGGTGTGGAGGGTCATGAGAGAGACCGCATTGTCATGCACCGAATCATCGAGGTTTGTCATAAGGGATACCCTTTCGACGAAATCCTTCACACCGACGCCCGCAGCCGATGCAATCAGTTCATCGATGCTCTGAGCTCTCTCTTCGTCGACAGATTTCCGGTAACTTGTCTTTTCAATAATGTCCTTGAGCATGTCGCCGGCTGCTCTGTATTTCAAAGATGCCGACTCTTCAATCAACCCTATGAATCCTTCAAGACTGACCACAAGATCGCGAGATTTTTTCAGCACCCCGCTGTTATTCTTCAGAGTATGCTTCAGGGCATCAAAGAGACACACGGACCTCTTCTTAGCTTCCTGCTCTATCCTTGATAGGGTCGCGGCGCCGATCCCCCTTGGAGGACAATTGATAATCCGTCTCAAGCTGACATTGTCACCGCGATTCGAGATGAGGCGCATATACGCAACAATATCCTTGATTTCTTTCCTCTGGTAGAAGCCGATGCCTCCAATAATACGGTAGGGGAGACCTTCATCCCGCAGTGCCTCTTCGACCGCCCGTGACTGGATGTTGACCCGGTACAGCACTGCGACATCGCGGTACTCATGCTCCCCTTTTAAATAAAATTCCTTGATGGTTTTTGCAATATGACGTGCCTCCTCATCCTCGTCGCTCAACCAGCAGTGGTATACTCGCTCTCCGCACCCGCGGCCTGTCCAGAGCTTTTTCTGCTTTCTGACAGGATTTTTTGAAATCACCGTTCCGGCCACATCAAGGATGTTCTCCGTTGAGCGGTAGTTCTGCTCCAGACGTATGGTTCGGGTGCCGGGAAAGTCTTTCTCGAACCGAAATACATGAGTGACATCAGCTCCCCGGAACCGATAAATGCTCTGGTCATCGTCACCGACCACGGAAATATTTCTGTGGCCTGAGCCAAGAAGCCGTAAGAGCTTGTATTGGGCGTAATTTGTATCTTGGAATTCGTCAACTAGGATGTACGAAAAGTCGTTCTGATATCTTTTTAGTATTTCGGGGTGTCCTTCGAAGAGCATTACCGTAATGCCGATGAGATCATCAAAATCAAGAGCATTACTCCTCTTCAATTCGTCCTGATACCGTACATAAACTCTTGCCAGTTTCTCGTCAAACCCAAAGCCATCACCGGTGGAAAGGAATTCTTCGGGCCCGACGAGCGATGATTTCAGGGCACTTATCCGTGCTGCAACGCCCCGGTAAAGGGCTTCATGAATGCCAAACTCCTTGAGGATATGCCGTACAAGATTCCGCTGGTCATCGTCATCATAGATAGAGAAATCGCTCTTATAGCCTGCAGCCCCTATTTCCCTTCTGAGAATCTTGCTGCACTGAGAGTGGAATGTTCCAATCCACGAACCGTTCATATCCTTTCCTGTAAGAGACGAAATTCTCTCTTTCATTTCATGGGAAGCCTTATTGGTAAATGTTACGGTGAATATGGATCTGTCGGAGAGTTTTTTTATCTTTACGAGATAGGCAAATTTACGGGCGATAACCGTGGTCTTCCCGCTTCCTGCGCCTGCAAGTATGAGCAGAGGCCCTTCCGAATACAGGGTGGCCTCACGCTGACGGGGGTTCAAGCCCTCTAATAAGCTCTCTTTAGACATAACCGGTTCGTTCAATTATAACATTTGCATAAAGAAAATAGGTACATTGCATGGGGATAATCTCTGCAAGTTATTCAACGGTGACACTTTTGGCTAGATTTCTCGGCTGATCAACGTCACAGCCCCGCAACACACCAATGTGATACGCGATAAGTTGCAGCGGCACTGTCATCAGGATTGTGCTGAGGTACGTATTGGACAGGGGGATAGAGATATGATAATCGGAGAGTCCGGACACTTCCGTATCTCCAGAGGTGAGCAGCGATATGACCTTTCCCCCTCTGCTTTTTACCTCCTGGATATTCGAAGCTATCTTTTCATGGAGCGAACCTTGCGGGGCCAGAAAGACCACGGGGAGTTCTTCGTCGATCAGTGCAATAGGTCCATGCTTCATCTCTCCCGCAGGGTATCCTTCGGCATGAATATAAGTGACCTCTTTCAGCTTGAGCGCTCCCTCTAGGGCAACGGGATAGTGTATGCCCCTTCCAAGGTAGATAAAATCTTCTGCCTTGAACAACTCTTTTGCTATACGTTCTATCTCCTCGCTCCCGGAGAGTACCTGTTCCACTTTGTCAGGGATCGTAAGCAATTCCTGCAGCATGATGGTGGCGCTTGCGGCGCTCACCACCTTCTTTGCTAAGCCCAAAGCAATAGCAAAGAGATAAAGGCCGATTATCTGCGAGGTGAACGCTTTTGTCGATGCAACCCCTATCTCGGGTCCTGAGTGGGTGTAAAAAACAGCTTCCGCCTCCCTCATCGATGAACTGCCTACCACATTGCAGATACTCAAGACCTTTGCCCCAAGTCGTCTGGCCTCTTTCTGGGCCGCAAGGGTATCTGCTGTCTCCCCTGACTGTGTTATGGCTATAAAGAGGTCTCCTGCCTTTATCACAGGATTTCTATACCTGAACTCTGACGCTATATCGACTTCGACGGTGACCCGCGCAATGTCTTCAATGATATATTTGCCGATCAGTGCTGCATGCCATGAGGTACCGCATGCGACAATGAATATCTTCCCGATAGACTCGAGGGCGTCCTTCGCCATGCCGAATTCTTCTAAATTCACCTCACCGTTTTCCACGCTGAACCTTCCTCGCACCGCATCAGCAATTGCCCGCGGCTGTTCATAGATCTCCTTCAGCATGAAGTGCTTATAGCCCCCCTTCTCTGCCATAGAGGGACTCCACGAGATGGTCGCTACCTCTTTCCGAAGAGCGCCTCCCTGCATTGTTGTCACGAGAACTGCGTCATTGGTAAGGACAGCCATTTCTCCGTCATTGAGAAACATCACCTTCTTTGCGTGGTTAAAGAATGCCGGGACATCGGATGCGATAAAATACTCACCCTCTCCAAGGCCGACGCAGAGGGGGCTGTCTTTTCTCACCCCAACGACCTTGCCCTCCTCACGCTCACTGACCACTGCAAGGGCGTACGCGCCCCGAACCTCTCTTAAGGCATCCCTCACCGCGTCCTCCAAAGGACGGCCCTTCGAATATTTATGGATGAGATGGCATAATACCTCTGTATCCGTTTCTGATGTGAATGTGTATCCCTCGGCGATGAGTGTTTTCTTCAATGACAAGTAATTTTCGACTATTCCGTTATGGACAAGGACTATGCCATGGGATCTATGGGGGTGTGCATTTTCCTCAGACGGTTTTCCGTGTGTTGCCCAACGGGTATGTCCTATGGCGGTGTGGCTTGCCGGCTTCTCCTCTTCAAGGAGGCCGGCGAGGTTATTCACCTTGCCCTTACATCGCCGGATCTCAATCTTTCCATCAGTAAAGTATGCGACTCCCGCGGAGTCATATCCCCGGTATTCGAGACGTTTAAGGCCGTCAAGCACTACCGATACGGCATCACCTTTGCCCGTATACCCGATTATTCCGCACATGTTCAGTCCCTCCTCCTGCTGCTGACTTCCGCCACCAGGCTGCTGATATTTGCCCTTCTTTTCCGCGCCCAGTTTCTTATATTCCTCTGCTTCCCCCTGCCTATGGCCAGCGCTCCGGGAGGGACATCCTCGGTTATGGTGGAACCGGCACCGACATACGCACCTTTGCCAACTTTCACCGGAGCAATGAGTTGAGTGTCGCTGCCGATAAAAACGCCGTCGTGAATTTCCGTTTTGTTTTTTTGCTTTCCATCATAATTGCAGGTTATAGTCCCGGCGCCGATATTAACATCCTTCCCCACAACGGCGTCTCCAATATAGCTCAGATGTGAGGCCTTGGTTCCGTTTCCGATGGATGATTTTTTTACCTCGACAAAGTTTCCTATCTTCGCATTGGAACCTATGAATGAGCCGGGGCGCAAATGCGCGAAGGGTCCAATCTGAGCATTCTGTTTCACAATGGAATTTTCTATGACTGAGGAGTCTTTTATAGTTACGTTGTTCCCGATGGTGCCCTCTGTTATCCGCACATTGGGATAGATGGTGCATCCACGGCCGATTCCAGTATCTCCCTCGAGATAGACGTTAGGGTAAAGAAGAGTGTCCGCGCCGATCTTCACACCGGAATGGACGTACGTTGATGCCGGATCGATACATTTCACTCCCCCTTCAATAAGGGCATCGATTATTTTCTGTTGCATAACTTTCTCGGCCGTTAAAAGCTCCCTCCGAGTATTTATGCCCATCATTTCTTCCTCTGAACCGAGACAATAAACGCCTGTCTTTGCATTTCTTTTTACTGCTATTTCAAAAAGGTCGGTCAGATAGTATTCCCCTTTGGCCCTATTCAATTTAATCCGAGAGAGAAGATTCAGGGCCTCAGATCGTATCGCATAAATCCCGCTGTTCACTTCCTTCACTTTTTTTTGTTCCCGGGTTGCATCTTTTTCCTCGATGATCTGCAGGGCATAGCCGGAGGTATCCCTGATAATTCTGCCATATGCCCCAGGATTCTCTGCAGTAAAGGAGAGGACTGACACAGCATCTCCATTCTTTTCAGAAAGGCTAAGGAAACTCTTCACCGTATCTGCTGTGACCAGCGGGGCATCACCGTTCAGCACAAGGATCGTTCCTTTGAAATTGTCAAGAGCTCCAACGGCCTTCAGAAGTGCATCTCCGGTGCCTTTGGGAATTTTCTGCAAAACATAGGAGATCAATGAACCGGAAACAGCTCGGGTTATCTCATCATACCGTTTCCCGACAACAATGATCTTCTTTTCCGGCTTGAGTTTCTCAACAGCATTCAGGACATGCTGGAGCATCGGCTTGCCGCAGAGGGTATGGAGAACCTTAGGGATCGAAGAATTCATCCGTTTTCCGATACCAGCGGCAAGGATAACACAGACCAATTTCATCGCATGGCCTCCACGATCTTCGCCGGTGCGGCGATACCGCCGGATAAGATAATCTTAATGCCCTCTTCTATGGATATATCCGTATAAAAGACTTCTTCTTCTTTGAAGAGCACGATCTCCCCCAGATAGAGATTGTTTGTGGGTATATAAACAGCCCGGAGGAATGATTCGCAGCCGTTTTTCCCCGATTTAATAGTACATTCCTTTGTGAGAAATCCAAAAGCGAATGATCCTTTTCTGGGGTACTCGACGACGACAAACTCCTTGAATGAACTCTTGTTCTCCGGAGAGAACGCGTCGACGAGTTGCTTAACCGCAGTGTAGAAGCCTTTCAGCACGGGGATCCTCAAAAAAAACCTCTCCACAAATCCTATCACTTTCTTGCCGAAAACATTTGTGGAGACGAGGCCAACAGCGAAAACAATGATGACGGCTGATATGAACCCAAGCCCTGATGTGTGATAGCCGAGTAAGCTGTCAAACAAAGGTCCCAGAAAACCGTCAACAAACCTGAAAAACCAGACGATCGCTGAGCCGGTAAGGATTACTGGGATTAATATCACCAACCCTGCAAGAAATTTTCTCTTTACGGTACTCCGGATGGAAGTCATAGGTTATCTGCTGGCCTTTGTCACAACCTCGTCAGGCATATCAAAATTAGCATAGACATTCTGGACATCCTCATTGTCTTCGAGAAGCTCTATCAGCCGCATCATCTGCTCTGCTGTTTTTTCATCAATCATGACGTAGCTCTTCGGAAGCATGGTTGTCTCTGCAAGCGAAACAGGCACTCCTGCCCTTTCGATGGCGCTCCTTATTTTGTTTAGGTCTTCCGGTAACGTGATAACCTCGTAGCTGTCTTCCTTCGGGTCGTTCTTCATATCCAATGCGCCGGCATCAAGGGCAATGGTCATCAAGGTATCCTCATCGGTCTTGTTTTTATCAGCAAGAATGTATCCTCTCTTTTCAAACATCCACGCTACACAGCCAGCCTCGCCCAGATTTCCGCCATTTTTTGACATGATATGCCGTATCTCGGAAACAGTCCTGTTTTTGTTGTCGGTAAGCACTTCCACGAGAACCGCAACCCCGCCGGGGCCGTACCCCTCATACGTGTACTCTTCATAGGAAGACCCCGGCAGCTCCCCGGTACCCTTCATGATAGCGCGCTTTATATTATCATGGGGCATATTAACCTCTTTGGCCTTTTCTATGGCGGTCCTCAGTCTCGGGTTTCCCTCGGGGTCACCGCCACTGATTCGTGCGGCAACGGCTATCTCCTTTACGATCTTAGTGAATATTTTCCCTCTCTTTGCATCGGTATGGGCTTTCTTGTGCTTGATCTGCGCCCACTTGGAATGTCCCGACATTATTTATGTTCCTCCATAAAAAAGTTTCTTGTCACCCTGAAACCCGTTGCAACGACACCCTCATATGGCAAGGCAAAACTGGGAATGAGTGACGAGGTGGTGAAAAGCTATGGTAACGCGCGCTTCACAAGGCATCATGAACGTGTTACTCAATTCCGTATTCCTTTATCTTTGTCAGGAGGGTCTTGTAGCTCACCTTGAGGATTTCTGCTGCCTTGCTCTTATTCCCCCGTGTTTCCTGCAATGCTTTTCTGATCCTCTGGGTCTCTGCAATCCTCACCGCCTCCTTTGAGACTTCTTCCAACGTTCCCTCCCTGGGCAAGGCGCTCAGAGATGCCTTCGCCAAAGGCAGCGAGATGTGGTCAGCGGTAATGACATTCCCTTCACAGAGGATCACTGCCCGTTCGATGGTGTTTTCCAGTTCTCTCACATTTCCCTTCCACGGGTACTTCATCATCAGGCCCAAAGCATCCCGAGAAACGGTTTTTTCCGTCGTCTTCGTTTCAGCAGCATATTTTTTTGTAAAGAATTCGACGAGCGAAGGAACGTCCTCAAGCCTTTCCCTCAGAGGCGGAACCATGACAGGAAAGACGCTGAGCCTATAGAAAAGATCTTCCCTGAATTTCCCTTCAGCAACCGCCTTCCCGATATCCTTATTCGTTGCAGCGATGATGCGCACATCCACCGTGAAAGGTTTTACCCCCCCAATGCGCTCCACCTCCCCTTCCTGAATAACTCTCATAATTTTCGCTTGCAGCGAGATGTCCATTTCTGCGATCTCATCGAGGAATATGGTCCCTTGATCAGCGCGTTCAAATTTGCCAAGTCTCCGCATCTCTGCGCCGGTAAAAGAACCCTTCTCGTACCCAAAGAGCTCGGATTCCAAAAGCTCCCTCGGTATGGCGGCACAGTTAATGGGAACAAACGGATAGTCCTTTCTCGGACTGAGACAGTGGATTGCCCTCGCAAATAACTCTTTTCCTGTTCCACTTTCACCGAGAAGAAGTACGGTCGTCTTCGTCGGAGCGACCCTCTGGATATTCTTTGCAACCTCGGTAATCTTTTCGCTTTTACCGATGATCTTCGGCATGCCAATCACTGAGGAAAACTCTTCCTTGAGCAGGGTATTTTCCGTCATCAACCGTTGATTCTCCCTCGCTTTCTTAATGAGGTGCATGAGATGGTCGGTATCAAACGGCTTTGTGATGAAATCGAAGGCGCCCTCTTTAATCGCCCTCACCGCCACATCTACAGAACCGTAGGCGCTCATCATGATCACCGGTATCATGGGGTTTTCTTCTTTTACGGCCATGAGCACGTCCATGCCGTTTTTTTTCGGGAGTTTGAGGTCGGTGAGCACGAGGTCTATCTTTTCTTCTTTAATTCTTTTTATTCCTTCGATTCCGTCTTTCGCGATAATCGGGATATAGCCTGCGGTCTCGATGGTCTCCTTCAGCATCGCTGCCATTGATTCCTTATCTTCAACTATGAGAATCGATTCCATGGAGCGCTCTTTTGATCCCCCGTGCAGCCTGTCCTATCCGGTGTTCGTTTTCGACGAGGGCAAACCGCACAAAGTCATCGCCGCCCTCTCCAAAGCCGATCCCCGGGGATACCGCNNCGGTATCTCCGCCCATACGAACATTGTTGCCTTTGGCGGCTCAACGTTCCAGCCTGCCTTCAAAAGCCCTTTTACGAGAGCATTTCGCCGGGATTCGTAGGTTCCCCGGATCTCGCTTACACACTCCTGGGGGCCCCGGAGCGCAATGATGCTTGCAATCTGTATGGGCTGGAACATCCCATAATCGAGGTAACTCTTTATTTTGGTGAGTGCACCGACGATCTCCCTGTTGCCGCAGCAGAACCCTACTCGCCATCCCGCCATTGAATAGCTCTTCGTAAGCGAGAAGAATTCGACCCCGATATCCTTAGCGCCGGGAGCCTGTAAAAGACTGGGTGCCTTGTATCCGTCAAAACAGAGGTCTGCATATGCAAAATCATGGAGCACAAAGATGTTGTGTTCTTTCGCAAATTCTACAACCCTTCTGAAAAAATCTATCTCTATGCACTCCGTTGTCGGATTATGGGGGAAATTGATGGTAAGCATCTTTGGCTTCGGCCATGAGGACTTAAAAGCCTTTTCCATCTCTTCAAAGAAATCGTAGCCCTTGCCCGTTGGAATATACCGCACCTCAGCACCGGCAAGAATCGCACTGTAGGGATGAATGGGATAGGCTGGGGTTGGCGTCATAACGACATCGCCTGGTCCAAGGGTTGCATAGGCAAGATGGCTTAACCCTTCCTTAGCCCCGATGGTTGCCACAACCTCTGTTTCAGGGTCTAACTCGACATCATACCTTCTCTTGTACCACTCGGTAATTGCTACCCTCAGCTGCGTGATGCCCTTTGATGCTGAATAACGGTGATTCTTCGGGTTGTTTGCGGCCTCACAAAGTTTCTCCACAATGTGTTTGGGTGTCGGCAGATCAGGGTTTCCCATGCCGAGATCAATGATATCCTCACCCTTTCTCCTGGCCTCCATCTTGAGGGCATTTACGATGGCAAATACATAGGGTGGAAGTCTTTTTACTCTGTTGAATTCAAACATTTGCGCTCCTTGCAACTATGCAAGCTGTTTCAGGTAGCTCTTAATATAACAGATTTGCTCTGTTTTTGATAAGAACAAGGGTGAAGAGATTTTTGTACGGATTCAGAAAATGACCCCTCTGATTCATCCCTCTTCCTTCCGGATTCGTCCTCGAAACATCTCCTCGGCATTCATGGAGCTTCTCACCAGGGGTGACGAAGCAACCCCCTTAAAATCCATGGTGAGAGCAACCTCTCTGTAGCGATCAAAGACCTCCGGACGTATATATTCCGCAACAGGGAGATTCCTCCTTGATGGCCTGAGGTACTGCCCAATGGTCAGGAAATCGCAGCCCGCTGAACGGATATCCTTCATCACAGAAACGACTTCATCAAAGGTTTCGCCGAGCCCCACCATGAGACCCGATTTCGTACGCAGAGGGGGCCCTACGAGCTTGGCATTTCTCAGGACCCGCAAAGACCTTTCGTAATCGGCCTGTGGTCTCACCATAGGATAGAGTGCTGGTACCGTCTCCATATTGTGGCTGAAAACATCAGGTGCTGAAGAAAGAACGATTGTTAACGCAGCTCCGTCTCCCTTGAAATCCGGTGTCAGCACCTCGACTCGCACCCCTGGCAAATTTTCCTTCAAGACGCTTACGGTCCTTGCGAACTGAGTAGCGCCCCCATCTGGAAGGTCATCCCTCGTGACAGATGTGATTACGACATATTTAAGACCCATGTCATGAGCGGCCATAGCAACTCGCTGTGGCTCTTCGTCATCACAGGGCAGGGGCGATCTTGCCTCGACGGAACAGAAACCGCAATTTCTTGTGCATCGTGATCCCAGGATCATAAAGGTTGCGGTGGGTTTTGAAAAACAAATGCCGATATTTGGACAGCGGGCCTCTTCGCACACCGTCAGCAGTCTGTAGCCCCGCAGCAGCTGTTTGGTATTGTGAAGCCCGGTAAAGCTCTTCGTCCTTATCCAATCAGGGAGCCTCATACGTTGTCTGCATTCAGCGCATATGGGCACCATGCTCTTTTTTCTGCCAAGGAGCCGGTAACCAAGTAGAAAAGGGAATGTTGTGGCTTACCCCCCGTGTTCTACGCCTTTTTCTTCTGTATCGCTCTTCTCAGCGTCCTGGTGGGTGCTGACTGCTTTGCTGAGTCTCCGCTGTCTCTTCTCCTCCTGCTTTTTCTGGCGTGTGAGCTCTTTTTTCCTTTTCTCGCTTTTATATGCTCCGGGTTTTGCCAATGTTACTCCTCCTCCTCGCTTTGATAGGGCATTATATCATGAAGGCGGATGAGAATGCTAAGTATTCCGGATGTCCACAGTGGTATGTCTTATCGCTGTACCGGAGTAATCTT